>CAMBQS010000012.1 GCA_945870015.1 Desulfocicer vacuolatum DSM 3385 | reverse complement strand
AATCAACAGAAAAAGAATCAATCGAACCGGTCTGTCTTTGAAAAAAGTAACCAGGGGTTTGAAGAATCGAAACAGGTTGATGGTGGTATGATCCCTTTTTTTCATGGAATTCAATTCTCCGGATATTCTGTTTGCCCTGAGTGTCAGTCCTTTTGTGCGGAATTCTTCTCCGTGGAAGCTTTTAAAAGTCCTCTGAAAAAGCCCTTGGTTTCATCCGGTTCAGAAAAATGGAAATCCGCTTCCGGTTCAACTGTTCCCAGGCAATTGATGGAATGAGCGGTGATTCCAATGAGAATTTTCTGACCCAGAACATCCAGTAACACAACTTTTTCCTTGGGAGCAAAATGATGAGAAGCAATCTGTCGGATAACGCCTTGACTGCGAAAACGGCTTTGTCCTTCAAGTATCCGCTTAATCCAGTAAAGCACGATAAAAAGAGCCGCAAGAACGATACACAGCATAATACCGCTTTTCAGCAGGGTGATCCAAAGATCAGGCATGACAGCAGAAGGAGCGGAAGTATCGACCAGGTTCATTGACCGAGACTCCTTACCCGTTCGAGCGGGCTGATGATATCGGTCAGCCGGACACCGAATTTTTCATTGACAACCACAACCTCTCCTTTGGCAACAAGCTTCCGGTTGATGAAAATTTCAAGAGGCTCTCCAGCCAATTTATTAAGCTCGATAACCGAGCCTTGACCCAGTTGGAGAAGGTCATTAATCAGCATTTTGGTTTTTCCCAGTTCCACGGAAAGTTCAAGCGGGATATCCAGGATAAAATCGAGATCTGTGCGTTCAGAAGCATCTTCATTGGCTGTCTTGTCTTCAGCCTGTGCGGCTGCTGTTTTGTTTTCTTCTTTCATGGTAACCTCATTCTAAAGGTAGCTGTTTTACAACTCGAAATGCCTGAAATCCTCTCTGGATGCCGGCATATCCTTCCAGTTTGGGGAAGCCTTCCACCATTCCGATCAGAGAGCCGTCAGCATCCTGGTCTAACTGAATGATATCTCCTTTCTTCATATGGATCAGTCGTTCTCCATTGATCTGGACCGTTCCAAGTTGAACCCTGAGATCCACTTTTGAATCCAGAATGATTTCTCGTAACCGTTTTTGCCAGGCATGATCGATATCCAGCGTTTCCGCCTGAAATCCTGCAGTGAGAATGCTTCGGAGCGGTTCCAGCATGGCATAGGGGAGACAAACGATCAGCATTCCGGCGGATTGTTCCAGTTCGATTTCGAATTTTGTGACAATAACCAGATCAGAAGGCAGAACAATGGCTGCAAACTGCGGGTTCACTTCCGACTTCACAAAAACAGCTTTAATCGGCTCAACCGGTTCCCAAGCCTCTTCAAGATCTTTTAAACAAGCGATCACGACTTTTTTTACCATGGTCTCTTCGATGATCGTAAAATCCCTTCCTTCAATTTTTGCCTGTCCGGTTGCCTTTCCTCCAAAAAAGGTATCGATAAGATTAAAGACCAGTTGGGTTTCGAGGACCATAAGGGCATGTCCTCGAAGCGGATCCATCCGGAAAAGATGAAGGCTGGTTGGAACGGGGAGAGATCGGATGAAGTCGGCAAATTTCATCGTTTCCATGGCTTCTGCGCTGATATCCACGGTTTTATGAAGAAGAGACGACATGGTTGTTCGGATTTCACGGGCAAACCGTTCATTGATCACTTCAAAGGTGGGCATTCTCCCACGGATAACTCTTTCCTGACTGCCGAAATCATACAGGTCGGTTTTGATCTCCTTTGGAGGTTTATCGGATTCCGTTTCAATTTTACCGGCACTTAAACCAGATAGTAAACTATCCACCTCTTCTTGCGATAGGATTTCACTCATACGGTTTTATAATCCTTTATGTGATGAAAAATGAAATTCGATCACTGAGCATTTCACATGAAAATTTGTCATGAAAGCTTTTGAATCGGCGTTACTGGATCACAAATTCAGTAAAATACAGATTGCGGATTTTGGTAATACTCATAATTTTATTGATTTCGGCAATCAACTCTTTTCGTAATGAAAGTTTTCCGTCAATTCCCTGAACGTCTGAAAGTGATTTGCTGCTGAGGACGATCAGTATCGCATCCTTGATTTGAGGCATTTTTGAGTTGAGTTCTTCTGCAAATCCATGGGCCGCTGATTCCAGTTCAATGGTTGTATGAAGAAAGCGTTTTCCTTCCTGGTCATTCAGATTGACTACAAATTTATCCAATGGAAATGTTTGGGACAGATCGTTTTTGCTGGTACTTTCATGCGACTCCGTTTTGGAATGAGCTTCTTCCGGCGGTTTTTTCAGTAAAAAATAGCCGCCGAGTATTCCTCCGGACAGGATTACTACCCCGGCAATCCCGGCAATGATCCATTTCAGTGGAAGCTTCTTTTTGTTTTCCGATTTTTCTTCGGTTTTGCTTTCATTTTCAGTCATGATTCCTCCGGAAATATCTGCAGGTCAAGTATTTTTTAAACAATTATGGGTTCCAGTATACATCTGGTTAAGAGGTTATGAATAGGTTTCCATTATTCGATTGCTTTCATGAGAATAAATTCAATCCGGTCATTTTTCCGATTTTCTGCTTCCGTTACGGGGAAGTGGGGTTTTTTATCTCCAAAACCGCCCACAGCGAATCGATTTTCCAAAACGTCAAAATTTGCGGTTAAATAGTACATAACGTGAAGTGCCCGATACAGGGTGAGATCCCAGTTCGATTTCAATGCAGCTTTTTGAGGCTGAATGTTGCTGGCATGTCCCATTATCAAAATGTTATTTGATGTTTTTATCAACAGATCTCCTGCAGCATTCAGGAAATCGATTTTAGATGGATGGATGGTCACTTCACCTGGATCGAATAATTGTCCGGACTGAAAGGATATGATGACTCCTTTTGGATCATCCTTCATGAGGATCGATTTTTCAAAACGGTCTATCACCTCTTTTTTCGGAAGAGATGTTTGAATATCTTTCATGATTGTAAAGATTTGTTTTAGAACATTTTTATTTTCCACGAAAACTGTTTTTTTATTATCACCATAAAAATCCGGTGCATTTCCGGTAAAACCGTTTTTCGAATATTTCATGGGGCTGCTTTTAAGCGTCGTATCCGGAAATAATTCTCTCAGATCTTTCTGATTCATGGATTTCATGCTTAAAAGCATAACAAAAAAGGTCAGGAGAAGCATAACCAGGTCACCAAAGGTGAGCATCCATATATCCTGATTTATTTTTGGAGAGTCTGTTTTTTTTGTTGTTTTTAATAATCGCATCATAATATTTCCACTACTCAAATGACCGGAAAAAGAAATCTTTGAAAATAAATCCGTCTTTTGGCTTTTGCTTCTTCGGTCTGTGAACAAAAAGAAAATCGATCCTGTTATTCAGTTTTCTGGTTTCCAGTATGCGATTAGAATAAGCAGGATGGTGTTCTCCCCAGCCAAAAGCAGTGATTCGATCAATTGAAATATTCTGGCCTTCCGTCAAATATTGAAGAACGCGGAGTGCTCTCAAGGCAGAGATTTCCTGATTGGATTTTTCCTCATTTGGGATGATCGGAAGGTTGTCGGTATGGCTTGAAATCTCAACAGGATATTTATTGTTCTGTATCACCCTGGTGATCCGATCTAGAAACCGGAACCCGGATGGGTGAATCGTTGTTTCAGAAAGGGTAAACAACTGGTCTGTCGATATCCGGACAAGGCTTCCTCTTGGATCGGTAATAATTTTTATTTGTTGCAAAAGCGTTGGATCGTTACTAAAAATGTCGGAGATATCAATTTCTCCGGTGTATGTGTTTATGGAGGGGAGCAGATTTTTTTCACCCATTTCATCAACAGCCGAAAAGCCGCCTGTTTTTTGGCCAAAACTTTCTAGCAGGGATCCGATGGCTGCAACCACTTTTTTTTCGTTTCTAACGGCGATTGAATTCAGCAGAATAAAAAAAACCAGCAGAATGATAAAAAGGGAAATCGTCATCAACTGGAGCAGCTTGCTGTCTGAGAAGGAATGATGATTTTCTGTTTCTTTGCTCGATTTCATGTAGTGACTTCCTGTCTGGCTAAATGGCATGATTTTCATTATTAAAGAATGTGTGTTTATTTGAATGCGCTTTCACGGAATTTAGGTGCCAAGAAGGAAAGCAGTTTTTGTTCAAGCAGTCGTGGATTGTCTCCACGGGAAAGAGAGACGATGCCTTGAACAATCATTTCCTTTATCAGCACTTCTTCCCTGCTTCGGGTTCGCAACTTCCCGGCAACCGGCATAAATATGAGATTGGCTAGTATCGACCCGTAGAAAGTGGTTAGTAAAGCCACAGCCATGGCCGGACCGATGGAGCTTGGATTGTCCATGGATTGAAGCATCTGGACCAGTCCGATCAAGGTGCCGACCATCCCGAGTGCAGGGGCAAATGATCCCATGGTTGTGAATATTTCAGCTCCAAGTTGATGCCGCTCGCGTAGGAAATCGATTTCGGTTTCCATAATTTCCTGTATGAATTGTGGTTCAATTCCGTCAACAGAAAGCTGCATTCCTTTTTTAAAGAAATCATCCGGGATGGACTGGACATCTGATTCCAGTGATAATATTCCTTCACGTCTGGCTTTCCCGGCAAATGTTACAAATTTACCGGCAATCTCTCCAATGGGGAGGGGATTTGTGAAAAAAACATTTTTAACCACGCCAAACGCACCAAGAACATCTCTGATCGGGTAGTTGATCATGGTTGCTCCGAATGTTCCACCGGCAACGATCATGAGTGAGGGGGCATCGATGAACAGTAAAATACCTCCTCCCATATAAATAGCCATAATTACCAGTCCAAATGCAGAGATGGTTCCGAGCAGTGTTGCAATGTCCATGTTCTTACTCTTATGATTGTGCCTGGGAAGTTCGTACGCAGGTTAATAAAATTGTCTCATGATCAATGCCTATCGTCGTCAATCGTCAAGCATAAAAGAGCAAGCTCCATGCCAAGCTAACTCAGTGTATTGAAGGGTTGAAAGTCATTCATTTTCAATCAGTTGTTATTTTAAATAAAAATTTTTGATTCATGGACAGGAGAAATCATGTCAATCCTGTTTGTGCAATGTCAAGATAATGACGAAACCGGAAATTCAAGTTCATAACATTGCAGGTGGTATGGTCCGATGCTTTGCATGGGCATGGTTTCCGGAAAATCTTGCAGCTTCAGGAATGAATTTCCGTATTTAGAAAGCCCCCATCTTCGGAACAATATATATAACAAATTAAAATAACGTTGAAAATTGATAACATTACCAATGGCACAGCCTTTGCAAATTACGGATGCAAGCCCTGTTTTACGGATGAATCACCCGCATTTCTGAAGGAGAACAAACAATGAAAATGGATTGTGGTGTATCAAACCGGAAATGGATACCTGTTCTGATGGTATCCATGCTCCTGTTTTTTAATGGATGTTCAAGTAACCATGAAATAATAAAATATCAAACCACGATGAACAACAGTGCGTTAAATCTGATTCCCGGACTGGAACCGGAAGAAGCTTCGCAAAAGATTTTGATCAGTGTACGGGGACAGGGAATCGAGCCTGAAACCGGGACCCCCCAACAGAAAAAATTGATGGCGGAAAGAGCCGCTGTTATTGACGGGTACCGGAAAATTTCAGAACGGGTGGCCGGGATGATCATCAATGCCTATTCAGCTGCAGGGTATAACAACATTTCTGTTGACCAGGTTACCAGTGAGACAAATGCATATCTCCGCGGAGCACAGGTGAACTTTGTCAGCTTTAAAGATGGAGTGGCTAATGCAAACGTAAAAGTATACATGGCGCCTCGAGAGTTCAAGTTTTACGATGGTTCAATTTTTTCACGAGGCCTCCTTGGATCACTGGGTGGTGGTGCTGCAGGAGCAGCGGCAGGATCGGCTACTGGAACAGCACTCGGTCCGAGTTCGGTAACGCTTGACGCTTTAGGCGGAACCCCCGGTGCCATGGCCATAGGCGCAACAGCAGGGTCTCTTGCCGGGTCCGCCCTTGCCGAAGAGTAGTCGTTCCTTTATCTTGATTTTTATGCGTTTAAAACGCAGATACAGGAGTTTTCAAAATCATGAAAATCAAAAAAATCGTCTATATTGTTTTTCGCAGTTTTCTGTTGGGATCAGCTATCATAATCGGACTGGTCAGCATAATCGGTACAAGTGGTGATGAGATGGAGGAAACTGTCACACCCCAGGGACTCAACACATTACCGACAGCGACCATCAGCAATCCGGAAGATAATGCAGCCTTCAGTGAAAATGATAAGGTCACTTTTTCCGGGTCCGGAACCGATTCGGAAAACGGAACACTGACCGGAGGAGCCATTGAATGGCATTCGAGCAAGGATGGCCGGCTGGGAATTGGTACATCCATACGGGATGTTTCCCTATCAAACGGAACGCATGTGATCACGCTCACCGTAACGGATAACAATGGTGGAACCGGTAGTACAGCCATTAATGTGATTGTAAACCCGGAGGGCAACACGATTCCGGTACCCACGATCACCTCTCCTGTCAATGCCGGTAGTTACAGCGAGGGAGCCTACATAACCTTCAGCGGTACCGGAACGGATACGGAAGACGGATTTCTGAAAGATTTTTCGTTGATCTGGAATTCCAACCTGGATGGCCAGATTGGAACAGGAAATTCCTTCACAAGTAAAACCTTGTCACCAGGAAGTCATACTATTCAGCTTCAAGCCATTGACAGTGCGGATACCATGGGCGTTGCATCCATCACAATAACGATCGGAAATACGGCACCCACGGCAGCCATAACATTTCCATCGGACGATGAATCGATTTTTGAAGGAGAGTCCATTACATTTATCGGTACCGGAACCGATACGGAGGATGGTTCTCTGGATGGTGATTCTCTGGAATGGATTTCCAATAAAGACGGACGGGTAGGAATCGGAGGTTCATCAACCGTATCTTATCTATCCAGTGGTGACCATACCATTACGCTGGTTGCAACCGATAGCAGTGGTGCAACGGGAACCGATTCAGTTGTGGTTACGGTAGAGAATACCGTTCCAACAGCAACCATTACCAATCCAGCCGGCACAGCTTCATATGCCGGCGGTTCTCTGGTGATTTTTACCGGCACCGGTTCCGACACAGAGGATGGCAATTTATATGGAGCTTCCCTTGTATGGACATCCGATCTGGATGGATTCATCGGCACAGGAAGAAACTTCAGTATATCAACCCTCTCTGTTGGAGAACACCTTATTACACTTACGGTAACAGATAAAAACGGTGCAGCCGCGGTTACCACGGTTTCCATCACAATTACATAAGTTCTATTTCAGATGGACAATTTGTGATTCGAGGGTCATCGACATTCTCAACCTTTTCTCCGGAATGATCCTCGATATTAAGCATCGGGATGATCTGAGTTGATAACGTCATCTTTTTATCTGGATACATTCATTAACCTCACACTGGCCTGCCGAAAGCGTTCGAATAAGCCAATAGATGTGTCAAAGTAACTTCTGCCGGCAGGCGATCGCCATTTCCTGGGATTCTCGTTCTGATCACCAGTAGATTTTGACCCCTGCGCACAAATCGGGGTTCAGCCTATATTTTTCCGTCTTTCTGGTTGCTGATCATCGTGGCTTGAAGATCAATCACCAGAGGAAAACCCTTTCCATCATCCCCAACACTCTTTCCGGTAAATGCCAAAACAGATGTCGTGACATCCGCCAGCCGGATCATGGCTCCAGCCATTACCATACCAAGGGGTAGATTCAGCAGATACACTGGAAAGTCAGACAAAAAAATCCGGAAAAGAGAGAGATTCCTTTTCCGGATTTTTACAAGACGAAAAGTTGGGGGTTTTCTGTTTTACCGTTTCATATTGATCACTTCTCCAAGCATGGCATCGACCGTGGTCACAATTTTCGAGTTGGCCTGGAAAGCCCGCTGGGTAGTAATCATCTTTACAAATTCATTCGCAATATCGACATTAGACTGCTCCAGAGAGTTGGGTGTAATGCTTCCAAGACCGTTTGTGCCGGGTTTATTGGTGATGGCGGTTCCGCTGTCCCTGGTTTCACGATACAGGTTGCCTCCCAGTTTGGATAGTCCATGCTCGTTCAGGAAATTGGCGAGAGCGATTCGGTAAAGCGGTATAAGCTGACCATTTGAATAGATGCCGGTCATGGCGCCGTCCGTATCAACATCAACTCCTTCAAGATCGCCCGCTCCATATCCATCGGCGGATTGGAATGTCGTGGTAGATGACCGTGCATATTGAGTGGTTGTGAGAGAATCATTGATAAATTGACCGGTTCCATCATCCTTGGTACCAATGTTGAACTCCAGGTCGTTCTCGGTCACCCCGATATCGCCTCCCAGGAAATCCACCATAAATTCATAATACCCGTTTGAATTCGTAGGGACGGCAGTCCATGCAGTTGTTCCCTCAAGATCAAATGTGATGGCACTGTCCTGTGCGGATGCTCCCGTTGGTAATGGATTGAGAAAGGTGAAGGTGATGTCATCTTCACCATCATTGTTCAAGTCGATCATTACTTCATCCGTATCACCCGAGATGGTTGCGTTGGAATATTCAGTCGGCGGAACCCTGGGATCGACATCAAAAATAAATGTTCCATTTCCGGTCAGGGCCTGGGGTATTCCTGCAGCAAGAAATGAAAAATTGACATCATTGATGCTGTCTCCATTCAGGTCCATATAGAGAGCACTGGCATTGGAAGTAACATTGTCAATGGAGGCATTCGGGTACTCAAATGGTGGAATATGGGTGTCAATGTCAAAGGTTATGGTTCCGTTGGAGTTTAAGGGAGAGAGAAAGCTTAAAACCAGATCCGATGTTCCGTTTCCGGTCATATCCAGGCTCAGAATGTCCGATCCTGAAGTGGAGGCGATCGTCGCAGAAGAATATTCAGATGGCGGGTTGCCGGTTGCATCAATGGAAAAATTCAGGGTACCATCAGCAGTAAGCGGTGTGGTAAAGGTATAGGTAACATCGGCCAGACCATCTGCGTCAAGATCAATGGAAACTTCATTTTCGTTATTCACAATGAAAGCTTCCGAGCTATAGTCCCCTCCGACTGCAGGAGAGTGTCCGCCCCAGGTCCAAGCACCACTAGTAAAAACCAGATTATAATCCGGTCCACCCGCATCGATAGACGAATCATAGTAAGCCAAAGGTGCCCTAAGAGAGGAAGAAATATTTCCAGTTACGTTGGTGGTAACCACACCGCCGGTTGTACTCGTTATATTATAGGTCGGCATAGCCCAAGTCCATGCTCCGTCTGCATCAATCCGGAAGGAAATGGTGTCACCGTCGGAAGCAGCAGTCAGGCCGCCTGCAAAGTCGACCAGGAAATCGTCTCCCGAACCGGAAAGATCAACATGTAAACGATCGGAAACCGAATCCCATGTAGGCGTTTGTCTGTTCAGATAATCCACTACCGGATCTCCTCCGGCGCCCCAACCCCAGGTATCAAAGTTTCCATCATACTGCAGGATATAGGTAATGCTGGAATCTCTTGTAAAGTTTTCTTCCTGGGAAACAGTAATGGTTGTGTTGTCAGCCGTGATTTCAGTGGCTCCGATGCTGTAAGCCAGATTGGTCAAACCCACGATATTATCCCAGGCAAGGGTGATACCGGTGGAATGGCTTCGTAAAACAGTGGGATCCGATACCACAATCGAAGTGTTTGCTTCGGTAATGCCTCCGGTGTAGATCTGATTGGTTAATTCCCGGGCATAAGGGGAGATGAAATTCCAGAGACCGGTATTGCTGTCAAACCACACGGTAGTATCTTCAGAATAACTGGTCATGACGGAAGCATTGGTTACATTGGCTGTTCCGGTCAGGGTAGCGGGGGATAAACCGGCTGTGTTCATGGTAGTAACGTTTTGAAGCAGTGGCATTGCCCAGTACCAGTCCTGTTCACTGGCATCCCAATTGATACGCAAATCTGAGGAGTCCGTGGTCAGAACTTCCGGATGGTTGATATCAAGCTGGGTATTTTCATTTCCGGTATCTCCAATATATTGGGTGTTGGTCACATCCTGAATATGAATATTCTGCGGACTGATAATGTCAAAAGTCAATGCATCCGTGGCCTGGGCCGGAGTTGAAAATGAGATGGTCAGGTCTGGTGTTCTGTCCGTATCTCCGTCCAGATTAATCTGAATACTGTTGGCGTCACCACGGATAATGGTGGCAAACGGATAATTTGTTGGAAGATCGGAAGCCGTGATGACACCGAGTGGTGCAGCAGAATCTTCAAAAGACCAGTTGGTTCCATCGAATTCAAGACTGAAATCATATCCATCCAGAGACAAGGCGTCATAATTGTTGATGGTAAAATTGGTTGTCTCATTTGAGATGGCGCCGTCGGCGGAAATATTTCCGATTCTGCCGGTAAACTGTCTCATGGTCAGATTGGAAATGGTTCCACTGCTGTCCGAGAAGGTGATTTCTCCCTTTGCCAGGAGACCTTTTGCGGCAGTTTCCTGAACCAGTCCTCGCTTATCCTCTTCCGGATTACAGGTGACAATGTACTCCCATTTGGATTCGGATTGTTTGTCATAATAGATGGTAATATCGTGGGTACTTCCAAGGGAATCATAGACCTTTACAACCGATTGATAATTATAAGCGGAACCGACAATGGGAGTTGTTTCTTCCGCATCCCATGCATTTGCCAGAACAACGGATTGACTGAGTGCGTCAGAATCCAGATTGGTTACCATGGTGAGACTTTCGCTTACTTTGGGCGGAGAGGTAAAGGAGGCCAGCTTGATATCGGTAATGGAACCGACCTCATCGCCATCATCATCCAGCGCCCAACCCTGAGCAACATACCCCACCGAGTTAATTAAAACTCCGTCCCGGTCGAATTTAAAATTTCCAGCCCTGGAATAATATAACTCTTCTGTTGCGGATTCCCGAAGAACAAAAAACCCTTCTCCGCCAATCGCCAGATCAGTTGTATTCCCGGTAGACTCAAACGATCCCTGTTCAAAAACAGAAGCGACTTCTCCAAGTGCCATACCTCGTCCTACCTGGGCAGTACCTGCCTGAGTTGCAATTTGTTGACTCAGGAGATCCTGAAAAACATAATTGCTTCCTTTAAATGCAGTTGTATTGACATTTGCTATATTATCACCGATGATTTGCATAGCATTTCCCAGGTTGGTCATTCCGCTGATTCCTGAGAACAATGAGCTGGTTAGAGACATCTTTTTTTTCCTCCTTGACGGTGATGTTACGGGTTAGTATGGATAGTTTTTATTGACTTTCGGCTGCTTCCTCTTCTTCCGGGGGCAGAAGTATTCTTGTAACCGTTGAAGGATTAAGCAGTCTTTCCCCGATCTGAAGATACGGAATATCGTGTTCATAGGTTACACCGGTTACTTTTCCTTCTACGGTGGTTTTGGCCTCCACATATCCCCCGATGTCACTCAATGCCATAATTTCGAAATTGTAGGTGCCATCCGGCACGATTGCTCCTTCCAGGTTTTTACCATCCCATTGGATGGGATATGTTCCAGCCTCTTTCTGACCGGAATAGATATTTTGAATCAAGGTTCCTTTTTGATCGTAAATAGAAATCGCAACATCGGCTGAGTCTTCAATAGTGTAGTACCCTGTGGTCGTGCTTCCCTTTGAAGAAGAGATGGTGTTGGATTCTCCCATAACCTCTTTACCGATAAAATCCATCAGATTATCCTGGGTTTTGGGTTTCAGCGCCTCGAGTATCGCTTCCAGATTATCATTGATAGTAAATTGTTGTTCAAGTGCTGAAAATTCAGCTAATTGTGCCGTAAAATCGGTTCCTTCCATGGGATTCAACGGATCTTGATTTCGAAGTTGAGCCACCAGCATGGTTAAAAAAGCATCTCTTCCCAAGGGGTCCTTTTTTTCTTCGACCTCCTCGGTATGCCCGGCAAAAAGTTTATTTATGTTGCTGTTTCCGAATGCGGTTTGAGTTACGTTCATTTTATCCTCCATGGGAAAATCGAATGATCGGACAATTATTATAATGAAAAAAGATAACGATCATCATGCAACCAGATCAAGGATGCCTGAAGTTCTCCAGAGTAAAGGATCACGATTCTGAGAGAGCGTGAAGCCGGTTGTTTCAGATGGATTGTCCAGACTGAAAACCGATTGGTTTTTATCGGGTGTTTTTCGTGAATCCTGCTTTGCCTGGGACATGGACTGGTCAAAGTTAAAAGAAACTTGAACATCAATTTTTTCCAGATGGATTCCCTGTTCCAGGAGAGCGGCTCTTAATTCCGAGGCATGGGTTTTCAACAATTTTTGTGTTTTATCGTTTTCAGCAAGGATACTAACCTTCAAACCATCATTTTCATTTTTCAGATGAATCTGAAGTCTTCCGAGATGAGGGGGTTTTAACTGGAGCCGGATTTCATTTAAACCATCCTGGAAAGACCGGATAATCTGCCTGCTGACCTGATTCATGACATAAGCGGGTAAGGATTTCCCTGAAGTCGACGTGTTGTTTGCAACCGAGTGGAGCTCCTTTTTGTCATTTCCGATAAAACCAGCTTCGACAGCAGGATCAATGTCCTGCATTCCATTCTCATTTTCCAGAGACTTTTCAAATAGTTCCTGCATAGATGACGGTAGTAAATCTTCTTTGTTCTCTTCTGCGGTAGCCTCTATGAGGGATGAAAAATTTTGTTCTTGAAAAGGATTTTCGTTATTTGAAGATTCATAATATTTTTCACCAGAGTACCCGTGGTTGAATGATGCGGCTCGGGGGATTTCATTTTGTGAGTAAAGTGTGTTTTTGCCATCGGCTCTAAATTTCGAGGCTTCAAGGGGATTTATGCTTTTCAGACGGGTGAGTTTTTCCATCAGTAAAGGATTGTCCGAAAAAACATGATCCACATTCAGGTTCTTCAGAAAGCCGAACAGATCTTTTTTTAAATGGGTATCAGAAGTGACTTTGCTCACATTTTCATACAGCATGATTTCAAGCCGGGAAATAAACTGAGAAAGTGACATCGGGGTTTCTTTATCCGTCAATACCGGGATGCCCAGACTTTTCATCATCTGTGTGATATTATCCGGCAGTTGTTTTGGTTCACCGGTATCTGCATGAATGGTTCCCTGCCCTTTTAAAAAAGACACCAATCGCTCTAAATGGATGTTACCGCTTTGTGTTTTTGCATAGGAAAGGGAAGATTCCATGGTCTGTTCATCAAGACCCAGCATGGGTAAAATGGTTTGAAAAAGAGGAAGAGAAGAACTGGGGACCAGCAGGTTCAGTTCCGTCTCTTCTGAGTTATCATTCAATTCGGTTAATTTTGCAAACAGATCCGATAATTTAATCTGCTTTCCAGTTACAGTTGTCTGTAATTGATCAAAAATTGAATTGACTTCCTCCTGATCAAAACCTTTGTAAAGCAATATTTTTTTTAATACAGCAAGTGGTTCCTGTCCTGCAGAAATCTGTTCCAGTTTTAATCCAGTGGCCTGCAGATATAGTTTTACACTTTCCAGAAATTCTTTTCCGGTTGTCATTTTCAGGTCATTGGAAAGGGAAGTAGCAGAAAGGTTTTTATTTGGCTTCCCATTTTGAAGCTGGCTGACAAAAAGCTCACCAAAGGAACGGGTGGAAGAAGAGCTGTTTCCGCTTCCTTTTTTTAATGAAAGAAATTCTTTAAATAGTTCTTCCGGTTGTATGCTCTGAGAGATCATGAATTGCCTTGGTTTTTCCAATTGTTTCGGACGAAGAATCCAAACGCAATGATTTGGGGCTTTTGTTTGAAGGAAAAGTGAGCAATGAATATGCCAAACCAGGATAGCTTTAAATGGCCGACTGTAAATTCAAATACATATATTGATTTTTGAAGGGCGAGAGAAAATGGAGCGGATAGGTTGAAGCAGTTATTTCCATAAAGGACTTTATGGAATCGGAAAATTTTGCCTATAAAATAGTTTGTCCGTATGGCGGCAGAGGAAGGCGAAACAATTCATTTGGCCAGGGCACGATTTTTTTCGCTGATGAGTTGCTCACTGATTTTAACAGCAAGCTCCGTGTTTACATAGGTCAGTATTTTTGCAGCCTGATCGCCTTTCATCAAAAGGAAAATGGTCAGAGCATCTTCAAATTCCAGTTTATTAATGATTTGGCCGACATCTTTGGGTTTCATGCTCGAATAGATCTTGAGGAGCTGTTTCAGTTTTTTTTCTTTGGATTCTCTTTTTAGACGCTCTTTTTCAGTTTCTTTTTTATCGATCAATTTCAGTTTTTCTTCAATCTGTTTGTTAATTTTTGAAAGGTTCTGAACATTTTCTTCCATTTCTTCTTTTAAAGCCTCGATCTGCTTTTTCTCTTCTCCCATTCGGATTTCTTCCTGTTGAAGAAAGAGGCGTTTTTTTTCAAGACTTTCCAGTATAATTTTTGTTTCCGCGACAGCCGGATTTTCTTTTGCTGGTTCAGTAGCAGCGGTTTCGGTTGAAGGCTTTTCTTCTGCCTCTCCATGTTGTTTATTTTCATCTGTTTTTTTAGCATCCGTATGCTTTTCTTCCTTTTTTTCATTTGGCTTGTGTTCATCCGCTTTTTTCACATCTTCAGGCTTTTTATCCTCTGCATGGGCAAGTTGATGGAGATGAAACACAGCAGCGTCAAAATGAAAACCGGTAAGGAAACAAATAGAAGCGGTAACCTTGGTTGCAACAAGTCCGATTAAAAGAAGTTTGAGAAAAGGTTGTAGCGATTTTGTCATGGATTGGTATTCCTGATTTTACGCATGATATTTATATCTTCCGCTTCTTTTTGAAGGGAATCTGAAATATTTTTATAATATTCCTCTTTTTTACGCTGTTGCAGATTTTCCAGTGCTTTTTTATCCACAGACCGTTGCTTCAGAATTTTCTGCTTATGGGATAATTCCTTTTGTAATCGAGAATGCTGCATAGTTTCATTTTTCAGAAGGAGACCGAGTCGATCATGATAGGAAGTGTAAACGGGTATCTGTTTTGCTTCAATTCCCGTGGACATTTTATCCGATAATTCCGAGATGCTTTTTTTCTGATCCATTTCGAATGCATCCATCCGGTTTTTACAGTCATTAATTTTAGTCTGTGTTATTGAGACATCTTGCTTGGCTTCCTGTTCCAGATGTTTTCGATAACCAAGAAAGGATTGAAGACGGAATCGAAATTTTTTCATATCGTTTTTTTAAATGGTATGGATCAAGTAATAATTTTTCGAAGTCTCTCAATAGATGTTTCATACGGAATAGTTTCGGAGAGATTCTGTTTGAGAAACTGATTCATGGCCGGCATGATTTTTTTTGAAAAGTCAACACTCGGATCAGATCCGTCTCTGTATGCGCCGATCGTGATCATATCTTCGGCATCCCGATAGGTTGCAATCATATCAATTGCTTTTTCCCTGAGTTTTAAATGTTCCGGCCCAACAACATTTTTGGTTACTCTGCTGATGCTTTCAAGAACGTCGATTGCAGGAAAATGACCGCGATTGGCCAATTTTCTGGATAGAACGATGTGGCCGTCCACAATAGATCGAACCGTGTCACCAACCGGATCATTCAAATCATCGCCTTCGACCAGAACCGTATAGATTCCGGTAATGCTGCCTTTATTCTGGACATTACCGGCCCTTTCCAGGAGTACGGGTATTTTTGAAAAAAAAGAAGGGGTGTATCCCCGGTTTGTGGGTGGTTCTCCTGCCGCCAGACCAACATCCCTGGAAGACATGGCAAAACGGGTAATGGAATCGATAATCAATAAAACATTTTTTCCCTGATTCATAAAGTATTCAGCAAGCGTGGTAGCAAGATAGGCCCCTCGCATTCGTATAAGAGGAGGAGAGTCGGATGTTGCAGCCACAACAACCGATTTTTTTAATCCTTCAGGACCCAGATTTTCCTGTACAAATTCTTTTACTTCACGACCCCTTTCTCCAATCAGACCAACGATGGTTACATCTGCTTTTGCATGCCGGGTCATCATACCGATCAGCAGGCTCTTTCCGACACCAGATCCAGCCATGATGGCGATCCTCTGTCCCCGGCCAAGAGGAACCATCATATTAATGGCAGTGATTCCGACATCCATGAGCTGATCAATTTGCTTGCGGTGCATGGGATTGATCCGTTTCCCGTACAATGGATAATGTCCGGAAGGTTTGATGGGGCCCAGTCCGTCAATTGGCTTTCCCATACCATTAATGACGCGTCCAATATAATTGTCACCAACTGCAACTCTGGGATTATTGTCAAGAAAGGATAACCGGCTTCCAGGCTTGATTCCCATCGTTTCTCCATAAGGCATAAGAAGAATTCTATCTTCTCTGAATCCGACAACTTCTGCAATAACCGGCAATCCCTGGTCATTTTCGATTTTACACAAACTGCCGATACTCATTCCAAGACCATGTCCTTCTACGATCAGGCCGATGACCTGAACGACTCTGCCCTCAAGACGATTGCATTCACACCGTTCAACAGCCTGGAAATAATGGTTCCACTTTATATCGATATCGACGGTGTTTGGGCTTATCATAAAAAACTCCTATTGATCGTCAGCCATTTCGCTGGCGGCATCGATGATACTTTTGGATATGGCATCAAGGCGGCTTTGTATATCCGAGTCGATTTCTCCGACTTTTGTTTCAATTCGGCATCCGCCTCTGGTTAAAGAAGGATCAGAAACGATCGACACCTTTTTTAAGGTTTTTATTTTTTCAAACAGATCTTCCTTGGCGGTTTCTATAAAATCATAGTCTTCCGTGCTTACGTTAATCGTCGCTTCGGTAGGTTCAGGAATCAATTCAAAAGATTTCAGAATCGCTCTTTTAACAATTTCATTATCAATTTGAGTTTGACCGTAAATTACTTTTTCAGAAATTCGTTTTACGAGTTCGATCATATCATTTTCATATTGTGTAACCATTCGATGCCATAAATCTTCAATGGAAACCATAATGTGAGTGATATTTTCAACTATCGTACTTGCTTCCAGCATTCCGGCATCATATCCTTCTTTTTGCCCATGAGAAAAACCTTTCTCATGAGCTTCTTTTTGCATTTGTTCTATCTTGCTCTGCTGGGTGGACTCCAAAGTTCGGGTCTCTGTTTCCAAATTGATATCAACAGGCTGCTGTGATTCAGGCTGGGAAGAGGCAGACTGATTTTTAAATTTATAAATCAGTTCAAATTGGTCATTTGATCCTTTTGTGTTATTTCCTTCATATAGAGGTTTGAAAATTGGCTTTTCATCGGGAACATTGGAGTTTTTACTTCTGGAAATTGCAAGCTGATACGAACGTTCTTGTTCTGGAATCAGTGGCTGCCAATTCTGTGGAATGGTATTGTTTTCATGGACGATTTTTTTAGACAAGGACTTCACCTGCACCTTTTCCGCCAAGCGAGATTGTTCCATCCGCCTCTAATTCTTTGGCAGCATTAACAATTTCCTGCTGTGCGCCTTCAACATCGGACAATTTAACCGGTCCCATGACTTCCAAATCCTCAAGAAGCATCTCTGAAGCCCGGGAGGACAGGTTAGAGAGAATTTTATTTTTCATTTCTTCACTGGCTGTTTTGAGAGCAAGCGTGAGTTGAGAGCTTTCAACCTTCTTAAGTATTTCTCGCATGCCCCTGTCATCGACACTTTTTAAATCCTCGAAGACGAACATGAGTTGCCGGATTTCAGTGGCCATTTCAGCATGTTCCTCTTCAATCATTTCCATCACAATATCTTCGGTTGCTTTGTCCACATTACTCAGAATTTCAACCAAAACCGGGATGCCACCGCCTCTTCCTCCTCCTTTGCCGATGGAGCTGAGCTCTTTTTTTAAAGCTTCATCCACATCTCTTATCACCTCTTCCGGAACCTGACCCAGTTGAGCGATCCGTATTGCCAAGTCACCTTTTTTTTCTTGCGGAAGTCCTACCATAACTTCTGCGGAAATTTCCGGTGGAAGATTTGCTAAGATCATTGCAATGGTTTGAGGGTGCTCACTTTTCAAGTATCCGGTAAGTGTAGCAGCATTGATATTATGGCTCCATATAAACGGCTGTTCCCGTTTACCGTCTTCCACATCTCTGAAGATTTTTTTTGCATTTTCTGCTGAAAGCGATTTGCCGATAACACTTTTCAGAAAGCTTTCACCACCGACAAGCAAACGGTTGGTGTCTTCATAAATTTTAACAAAATCTTCTGTTACCGCACTAAGTACTTCCGGGTGAATCTCATCTATCTCGGACATGGCGGAAGCGATTTTCGCAATCTCTTCGTTATCCATCTGTTTGAATACTTCAGAAGTGAATTTTTCCCCCATATACAGAAGAAAGATAGCTGATTTTTGTGTTCCGGTCAGTTTTTGAGGATCAAGTTTCGATTTGGTCATTATTTAGCCTCTGAAAGCCAACCCCTGAAAATATTAACTGCTTTTCCCATATTTTCCTTTGCAAGGTAGGCTGATTTTTCTTTTGGATCCATTTTAGAAGGATCTGCCAACGCACCCGCCTCACTATCTTTTCCAGGAAGCGCTTTTCGTTCTTCCGGTGATGGCAATGCCTCGACAACCTTGACTTTAATTTCCTTCATGGTTTTCAGCAAAGGTAACACAACAAACAGGAACAGAAGAAGTATGAGAAAAATGTTGGTGATGGGTCTGCCATATTGGTGAAAAAAGGATCGCCAGTCAAATCCATACTGTTCAAAATTTTCAACATGGTCAAAAGGGAAGGATTCAACAGTGATCTGATCTTCCCGATCTTCGCTATATCCCATGGCATTTTGTACAATTTTTCGAAACTGATTGAGTTCTTCATCCGTTCTGGCAACATATTTTCGAATGGGGTTACCGGTTGCGTCGGTTTCCATGGTGTATGTACCATCCAGAACAGTGGCTACGGAAAGACGTTTCAGCATACCTACTGGTTTAATGGTTTTGCGTAGGGTTCGATTTAATTCATAGTTTACGGTTTCATCCTGTTTTTCATTCTTTTCATTGGTTTGGTTGCTGCCGGGGCTCCCTCCAGGAGGGACGACCGGATTGACACTGGAAATTTCACCCGGGCCTTCTGATCTGTTTAACGTTTCAACAATGTTTTGTCTGCTTCGGACCACACTGACATCCGGATCATACAGCTCTTCATTCATATCTACCTGGTCAAAATCCATATCCGCTGTAACCCGGACGATGGCTTTCCCGCCCCCGACGATCTGCTCCAACATGGTTTGGATCTGTTTTGCAAGGTTGAG
Source organism: Desulfocicer vacuolatum DSM 3385 (assembly GCA_945870015.1). Taxonomy (GTDB): domain Bacteria; phylum Desulfobacterota; class Desulfobacteria; order Desulfobacterales; family SURF-7; genus QZKS01. The sequence goes on along the minus strand of CAMBQS010000012.1, from coordinate 1,967 downwards.
TTCAAAAGCATTTTTATATTTGAACTGAGTCGTCGTTACATCCCCAAGTTTTTCACTTTCTGAAATTTTTCTGGAAAGAACCCTTCCCTTTGTATCGACAACCGTCACAAGTTCAGGAGTCATATCTTCTAAAGAACTGGCAACCAAATGAACAACTGCACTTATTTTTTCTTGTGACAGTTCTGATTTTAATTTTAACAGCACAGAAGCAGAAGGTGGTTTGGACTCTTCCACAAATACCGACTCCTTTGGTGTAACAATCATCACCCTCGCATCTTCGACTTCTCTGAACTCTTTGATGGTCCTGGACAACTCACCCTGTAATGCCCTTTTATAATTCAACTGTTGAACAAATTCAGTGGTTCCGAAATCGTTTTCATCAAACAGTTCATATCCGACATTTCCTCCTTTCGGGAGTCCGGCAGAGGCCAGCGATAATCTGACATCATACAATTTTTCAGCCGGAACACGCACAAGGCTTCCATTGCCGGCCAGTTCATATGGTATTTTCAGTTCCTTCAGCTTTTCAACAATTGCGGCTGCATCTTCTGATGAAAGACCGGTATACAAAGTCTGGTAATCGATTTTATTGGCCCAGAAAAACATACCGGCAAAGCCCAGAATCACCATGAGTACAACCGCACCAATTATCAGTCTACGTGACAAAGGCATATTTGTGTATATTTGAACGATTTGGCCGACAACAGGGTTATCTGCTTTTTGGGGTACGCTGAGCTGATTTTCTTTATCTGCCATGTACAGCATCCTTTTTTATAATTCAAATTTATTACAGAGTTTTGATTATCAGCTACAAGGTTATATTTCCTTGCCAATTTTAGAGGAGTTCTTATACAAAGGTCTGGGTTAGATGTTTTCTATCTGCAACAGGATGAAGAGATCCGAAATGTTTTAAAGCTGCAATCGCATAATTTCCGTGTATGCATCCATCACTTTACGCCTGACCTGAAGAAGCATTCGCAGGGAGATATCCGCTTCCTGAATCTTGAGCATCCCTTCATGGAGACCCAGTTCCCCATTGATAACTTTTTCAATTGCCTGATCGGCATTTTGCTGGCGCTGGTTGACTTCCATAATCGATTCTTTTAGTTTTTCCGCAAAACCATTTCCATGAGAAGTCGTACCTTTTTTGGGCTCATTCCGGGTGATTTCACCTATGCTTTGAAAATTGATTTTATCCATGGTTTATTTTCCAATCTCCAGCGCTTTGTTGATCATGTTTTTGGTGTTTTCAATTGCAGTTACATTTGCCTCATAGGCTCTTCTGGCAACCATCATATCAGTCATCTCCGTCAGATGATCCACATTGGGCATGGCAACGTAGCCTGTTACCGGGTCTGCATCGGGATGAGATGGTTTGTATACCATTCTGAAATTTTCTTGGGATGTTACGATTTCCGAAACCTGAACACCGTCATAACTCTTTTTTAACTCGTCCAGTTCGTTCTGAAAAGACGGGATCGATTTTGCCTTAAAAACGACCATCTGTCGTTTATAAGGCCCTCCTTCTTTGGTTCGGGTGGTTTCTGAATTTGCAAGATTTTCTGAAATGATATTCAATTTTGTTCGCTGTGCAGTCAGTCCGGAAGAACTGATTTTCAATGCCTGTAACAGGTCCATTAATTACCTCCTTCGGTAATGGATTGTCGGAGTATTGCAATTTTCCGTAAAAGCATTTCTACACTGGTTTTATACTTTCCATTGTTTGAAATCAGATTTGTCATTTCCGTATCGATATTCACAGAATCCGGATTGTGCGGATCAGCACTATTTGTTCGCGTTTCCCCTTGATAGATCGTTTTTTCCGATCGATGCTTCATATGACCGGAGTGGGTTCTGTGAAGCTTCCCACTCCCTTTTTTCATTGCAGTCTGGAGGGTTTTGGCAAAATCCAGGTCCTTGGGTTGATACCCGACCGTGTCCATGTTGGCGAGGTTGCCAGTAATCAG
>CAMBQS010000011.1 GCA_945870015.1 Desulfocicer vacuolatum DSM 3385 | reverse complement strand
AAAAAAATGTGACCCCGGCACTATCCTTTGTTTCAATGCGGAGGATTTGAAGCAGGTTGCTGCAAACGGTTATGTGAATTCCCACGGCATAAGCCTGCCGGCATTGATCGAAGCAGGCAGGCTGTTTGGTTATCAAATGCCGGATGAATTCCTTATATTCGGAATAGAAGTTATTGATATAACAACATTTTCTTTAGAAATGACAGAGCCGGTGTCAAAAAGCCTGAATTCCGTGATAGCAAAAATAGAAGACACCCTTTTAACCTGGATCGAGTCTGGCAACAGCGCTTAAATAAAAGGACAGTCTTTTCTGTATTTAAGCATCTAAAAAATGAGGAGAAAAAATATGAGTGTGATGCAAAAAAAATCCTTATTGTTCCTTTGCAAGTGCGGCGCCAATATTTCCAGTTTCGTCGATCTTGACAAGGTTTCGGATTGGGCTTCAAAGGCCGACCATATCGATCTTGTCGAGAGTCATAACCTGCTATGTTCTCCTGATGGGAAAAAATTCTTTCAGGAGATGCTCAAACGGAAAAAACCCGATACGGTGGTGGTTGCGGCCTGCTCACCGAAAATGCACGAAAAGACTTTCCAGTACCTTGCGGAAAGTGCGGACCTTAATATGAGTTACATCCAGATGGCCAATATCCGTGAGCATTGCGCCTGGGTAACGCAGGATAAAAATGAAGCTACGATAAAATCGATTGAATTGATCAATGCTGCGGCAAAGCGGTCTTTTGAAGCAGAACCGCTTAAAAAAATGACCATGCCGGTCAACACGGACATGGTTGTCATCGGCGGAGGGATCGCGGGCATAGAAGCTGCACTTTCAGCCGCAAAAGCAGATAGAAAGGTTTATCTCGTCGAAAAGGAAATCTCACTTGGCGGGGCTGTCATAAAAACCGAAGATATCGCGCCCAGCATGGAATGCTCGCCTTGTCTCCTCGCGCCGCGCCTTTCCGCAGTGAGAAGCAATCCCAATATCACCGTCATAACCAATGCAGAAGTAAATGAGGTTAAAGGGTTTTATGGTAATTTCACCGTAAAAATCCATAAAAAAGCGCGCTATGTGGAAGAAAGTTGCATCGGTTGTGAGTCATGCTTCGAGGTCTGTCCGGTTGACGTGAAAAGTGCTTTTCATCTTAACATGGGAACAGAAAAAGCGATTCATACCCTCTTCCCTGGCTCAGTTCCCGCTGCGGCCGCAATCCACCAGGAAAGCTGCCTGCACTTTGTTGACAATTCTTGCAACGCCTGTATGGAAGCCTGTCCTTTCGGTTCAATCAATTTTAATCAAAAGGATGAAGATATCGAGGTTACAGCAGGCGCAATCATTATTGCAACGGGTTTTGCCGCAGGAGATATCGCCGGCATTAAAAATCTTAAATACGGTGCAATCGAAAATATCTACACCTCATCAGAATTTGAGCGACTGGTATGTTCCAACGGTCCTTCCAAGGGGGAATTGAAGCTTAAAAACGGGGAAAAACCGGAAAAAATAGCGGTGATTCATTGTGCCGGCTCCATGCGAGAAGATGCTTTGCCTTACTGCTCCGGGATCTGCTGTGTTGAAGCTGCTAAAGTCGGAATGCTGGTGCGTAAACAACTTCCGGATGTTCAAATCGTAAATATCTATCAGGAACTTGTTTTTCCAAATCCCAGGGATTTCAGCTTTTATAAACAACAGTGTGCAGCGGGAACCCATTTTTTAAAATCAGACAATATTGCTTCTGTTCAGTTATCTGAAGAAAAAGGGCGGATCAGGGTAATGGCTCACGGCATTGATCCGGTTGAGGTGGATCTGGTTGTGCTGTCAACCGGCTTACAACCTTCAGAAAGCGCCGGAAAATTGGCTGAAATATTGAATATTGATCTTGAAAAGGACGGTTTTTTCAAAGCCGATCATGCACTTTTACATGCCACGGGCGCCTCGCTTGACGGTATTTATATTGCGGGTTGTGCGAAAGGCCCTGTAAACGTCTCAGATGCCGTTGTCACCGCGCATGCGGCTATCGGCGATGCATTAAGCAAGCTTGTGCCGGGCCGGGAGATTGAACTTGAAATCATGACCGCCTGTATCGATCCTGATAAATGCGGCGGCTGTAAGCTTTGTATCACGACTTGTCCATACAAAGCGATTTCCTATAATGCGGATAAATACATCTCGATTGTGAATGAAGCCATCTGCAGAGGATGCGGCACCTGTGTGGCTCAATGTCCAAGTGGTGCGGCCAAAGCGAAGCATTTTACCGACAATCAGATTTACGCTGAAATAGGAGGGCTGATTTATGCCTGAAAAAAAGTCAACAATCATTGCTTTCGTATGTAACTGGTGTTCATACGCCGGAGCGGATCAAGCCGGCGGACTCAGGCTGGACTACCCTGTGAATATAAAACTTGTGCGGGTGATGTGCAGCGGCCGTGTCGATCCGCAATTTGTGATGGATTCTTTCAGGAAAGGCGCTGACGGCGTGATGATTTTAGGGTGTCATCCTGGGGATTGTCATTACAGGAACGGTAATATCAAAGCCATGAAACGCTCCATCCTGCTTGAACAAATGTTGCCGGCATTCGGCATCGACCGGAAAAGGTTCAGGCTTGACTGGGTGGCCGCGGGTGAGGCGGAGCGTTTTAAAGAGGTCGTAACTAAAATGAGCGAAACGATCAAGAAATTGGGGTCTTTACATTTAAAAGGCTTTGTTGAAAGTGAGGTGGCTTAAATGGCGAAACCCAAAATAGCATTCTACTGGTGCGCTTCTTGCGGCGGCTGCGAAGAAGCGGTTGTCGATCTGGCGGAACAAATACTGCCGGTGGTTGAAGCTACGGACATTGTTTTCTGGCCGTGCGCCATGGATTTTAAAACCAGGGATATTGAGAAAATGGCGGATAGCAGCATTGCGGTGTCTTTTATAAACGGTGCGGTCAGGACTTCCGAACAGGAACACATGGCAAAATTGATCCGTCAAAAATCAGGGCTGGTTGTTGCATTCGGAAGTTGCGCAGGCCTTGGCGGCATACCAGCACTGGCCAACCTGACCAATCGGAGAAAAATATTCAAGGCCGCCTATCATAACAGTCCGAGTGTCACCAATCCGGATGGCGTTGAACCAAAACCTGAGGCAATGGTTGACGGGCATAAACTTACGCTGCCTGTCTTTTATGAAACGGTTTACAAATTGGACGATGTCATCGACGTCGACTATTATCTGCCGGGTTGCCCACCAACGACCAACCTGATCATTAATGCCGTCAGCGCCATTCTGGAAAGCAAGCTCCCGCCAAAGGGAGCCGTGCTTTCTCCTGATAAATCCTTATGCAGCTCATGCAAACGCAATGACACCAAGCCTGAGCAGATATACATGGAGTCCATTAAAAGGATTATTGATGTTATCGCTGATCCTGAAAAATGCTTTTTGATTCAAGGATTGATTTGCATGGGACCAGCCACCCGCGATGGCTGTGGTGCCCCCTGTATTCAGGGCAATATGCCCTGCACCGGATGTTTTGGACCGACGGATTCCTGCCGGGATCAAGGCGGCAAGATGATTTCAAGCATAGGGGGCATTCTGGAAGGAGAAGATCCGGTTTCAATGCAAAAGGCAATAAAAGGGATTGTTGATCCTGCTGGAACCTTTTACAGATACTCCCTGTCATCATCGCTTTTAGGGAGCGCAAGGAAGGAGGGCGAATAACCATGGGCAGAACGATCACAATCGATCCGATCACAAGACTTGAGGGACATGGGAAGATCACCATTATTCTGGACGATGGCGGGGGTGTTGAACGCGCCTTTTTTCAGGTACCGGAGTTAAGAGGATTTGAAGCTTTCTGTGTGGGAAGACCGGCTGAAGATATGCCTCAGATAACCTCTCGCATATGCGGTGTCTGCCCAAGCGCACATCATATGGCAGCGACAAAAGCGCTGGATGCGCTTTACCAGGTTGCGCCCCCTCCTGCCGCCAGAATCATCAGGGAACTTTTCTATAATATGTTCATGTTTGAAGATCATTTGATCCATTTTTATTATCTGGGCGGACCGGATTTTATTGTTGGACCGGATGCACCACCTGAAGATAGAAATATTTTAGGTGTCATCGCCAAGGTGGGTCTGGATACTGCTAAAAAAGTGATTGAAATTAGAAAACGCTGCCGCGATTTGATGGCTGAAATAGGCGGCAAGGTGATTCATCCGGTGCTGGGTCTGCCCGGAGGCGTCGCAAAAACCGTCACCAAGGATATGCAAATGCGTCTGAAAGAATTTGCTAAGGAAGCCGTTTCTTTCGCTGAATTCACTTTGAAAACTTTTGATACGATCGTGCTCAAGAACAAGGCGTATGTGGATCTGATCCTCTCCGACATTTACCATGATGAGACAAATTACATGGGCCTTGTGGATGCTGATAACAAGGTGAACTTCTATGACGGGAACCTCAGGGTTGTAGATACCCGTGGAAAACAGATTGAGCTTTTTTCAGCCGATGCCTATACCGATATCCTGACGGAACACGTTGAAGATTTCACTTACATCAAATTCCCCTATCTGAAGAAATTCGGCTGGAAAGGGTTTGTGGGCGGCGATTCGGGCATTGTCCGGGTGGCCCCGCTTGGACGGCTTAATGCGTCAAACGGCATGGCAACCGGACTGGCCCAAAAAGAATACGAGAAAATGTATTCAACCCTTGGTGGGCAACCTTGCCACAATACATTGGCCTGGCACTGGGCAAGGCTTGTTGAAGTGCTGTATGCTGCTGAAAGAATATCGGAATTATCCGCAGTTGAAGTGCTGACGGATACGAATATCAGGAATATGGAACTAAATACCCCGAAAAAAGGAATCGGTGTAGTCGAGGCACCCCGTGGTACATTGATTCATGAATATGAAACAGATACAAACGGACTGATTGTCAAAGCAAAACTGCTTGTGGCGACTGTATTCAATTCTGCGGCCATATGCATGTCCATAGAAAAGGCGGCTAAAAAATTGATCCGAAACGGAGAGGTCAATGACGGGCTTTTAAATAAGATTGAAATGGCTTTCAGGGCTTATGATCCATGTTTCTCCTGCGCCACGCACAGTCTCCCCGGGAAAATGCCACTTGAGGTTATCATGAGAAATAGATCCGGCGATATCATCCAAACAATCATTCGATAGGTTAAACAATATCCATAGGGGCGGTTCGCGAACCGCCCCTACGGATGGGAATGCAAAAGGAGAAAAAAATGACTGAAATTTTAAACTGCAAAGGTATGAAATGCCCGCAACCTATATTAAAAGCAGCGATTAAAGCCAATACACTTGCCCCGGGCACAACGCTTGAAGTCCACGCGGATTGTCATTCCTTTTCCCAAGACATTCAAAAATGGTGCAATGACAATGGCAAAGTGCTTATCAGTATTGTGGATAAGGGCGGCCTGAAAGTCGCGACAATCCAGCTATGATAATTATCTCCTTAAGAGAACAAGACAGCATTTTATTAAGGCAAAAACAGCCATGAATGATCATTATGAACAAAAACTTTTAAATGAGTTTGTGGCTGAAAATAGCGATCATCTTGAGAGCATTGAACCGGATCTGCTTGCCATGGAAAGATCAGGGGCGGAAGTTTCAAAGGATATCTTGAACAGAGTTTTTAGAGCGATTCACAGCATCAAGGGTTCCTCCGGCTTTTTTAATCTTTCCGTCATGATGAATTTAAGTCATGTCATGGAAAATCTCTTGATGTGCTTCAGAGATGGAGTACTTTTCCCTGACCCGGACAAGATCGACGCTCTGCTCTGCGGAGTAGACAAGCTAAGGCTTATGCTGAATGATGTTCAAGCAAGCGAAAAGGTTTCCATAACAGATGAGCTTGATCGGATTAATGGCTATTTAAGCGGGACAAAAGGTGAAATCAAAAAAGATTCAACCAAAGATAAAACGAATGCAAATTCAAAAGAGACATCCGCAAAGGGCGCGGATTTTATAGAAGCACTGCGTGCTTTTGAACTTGAAGACGCAGTTTTAAATTTAGAAAAGGAAACCGTCAAGACCACAGTAGCAGGCGGTATGTACGTCTATGCAATTTCCGCCCCGAACCTGCCACTTTCAGAACTGGAATCATACGGTCAGATTCTGTTCCATGACCTTGATAAAGAGTCTTTGAAAATCCGTCTGATTTATGCCACCGCTATGGAAACCGATCTTCTCTGCGATTTCATCAGTCTCCCCAAAGACAAGATAATCCTGCTCGAACGCGAAAAGTTGCTTAAAATATTGGATGACAAATCTTTCGCTATATGTAAGGAAAAAAAATCTCCGGAAGCAGATCAAAAAAACCAGGCAGTAAAGGATGCGCAGAAGGATAAAGAAACTGGGTCAGGAGAAACCATCCGGGTGGGAGCGGATATAATCGACCGCTTGATGAATCTTGTAGGAGAACTCGTACTATCAAGGAATCAGTTAAAAAGAGAGCTGGAGAGTATTTATTTCCATGATCCCAAGGTTCGGATCGTCGCCCAGAACCTGAATACGGTAACCAGCAAAATCCAGGGAAAAATCATGCAAATGCGGCTTCAACCCTTAGGCGGTTTATTTCATAAATTTCCAAGGCTTATTCGGGATCATGGCCACCGTCTTTCAAAAAAAATTGATCTTAAACTTGAGGGAGAAGAAGTCGAACTGGATAAATCATTAATAAAAAGCCTTTTCGATCCGCTCGCGCATCTGCTTCAAAATGCCGTGGTGCATGGTATTGAAAATGAGGAAGATCGGAAAAGTCTGGGTAAGCCGGAAGCCGGTCAAATTGTTGTTAAAGCATTTAAGGAAGGAGGACTGATCACACTCATTATCTCCGATGACGGCTGCGGAATAAGTCCTGAAAAGATTGCGCTCATTTTTGCTTCCGGCTTTTCACCTGCGTCTAAAATCGCAGTAGACGCCAGCCATAAGATAGGAATGGACCCGATCAAGAACAGCATTGAAAAATTAGGTGGAACGTTTGATATCGACAGTGTTATTGGTCATGGTACAACTGTAAAGATAAGACTGCCTCTGACGATGACGATAATCCCTTCAATTATAGTTGGCGTCCGGGACAAACGTTTCACCATTCCTCAGGTCAATGTGACGGAGATAGTAAATATCAAGCCTGGAGAAACTGAGCGGAGAATCGAAAAGGTTGGAAGAGCCGACGTAATGAGGCTTAGAGGGACATTGCTTCCGCTTATAAAATTGTTCGATGCACTCGGCCATGATCGCAGTTTCATATCTTCAGATGGAAATAGAACTGTTTTTGATGCAGGAAGCGAGAAAATCAAAGACGGGCAAAAAAGCGATCAGAATGAAATCAATGTGATTGTTATGCGAATCGGGAATAACAGGATGGGCCTGGTTGTGGACAATATTTTTGATACGGAAGAAATTGTTGTGAAACCACTTTCGGATCATTTGAAGGACTGCAAATGTTATGCAGGTTCAACCATTCTGGGGGATGGCAGGGTTGCCATGATTCTTGATATCCCAGCCATAGCGCGTATCAGCGGATTTCGTTTCGATGAGGCCGCCGGCATGGAGACAAAGGAACGGAAAGCAGAAGAGCAATCCCAGAAGGCTGTAATCAGTAAGCCTTTTATTATATTTAACAACACCCATGATGACTATTTCGCAGTCGACTTGGAAGGCGTTTCAAAAATAGAGAAAGTTGGATTAAAACAAGTTTATCGCAGTGGTGACTTGTTCTTCATGGATTATATCGGAAAAGCGCTGCCACTGCTTTCCCTTGAAAAATTATTTCATGGCGCTACGGAGCTTGAAGAAGTGAACGAGTATTATGTAATCATTCCTAAAAATGAGGAATTACAAAAAGGAATACTGGTATCGCAAATGCCGGATGCAATCCATACGGATGTGGAAATCAAAAGCTATCCGTCAATTCCGCAATGCATTACCGGAGTTGCCTTTATCGGAAATAATCTGGTCCGGTTTCTGAATCTTGAAGAAACGTTCAGGTTGTCAGAGGAACAGCAGAAATATTCGTGAAACTTGCGGGCTATGAGCTTTCAGATGTGTGGAGCGAGCCTGAACGAAAAATGTCTTTTTGAAAAGCATTTTTATCAGGCTCATAATTCATTAAAAGGAGACAAATTATGAATTTCTTAGTTGTCGATGATCAATCAACCATGCGCTCTCTGGTAAAAGGGATGTTGAACAAAATGGGATACAAGGATGTGGAAGAGGCTGATGACGGTAGTGTAGGGTTAGATATGCTGAAACAAAAACCATATGGTCTTGTGATTTCGGACATTCATATGACCACGATGTCAGGGCTTGATTTTCTAAAGGAGACAAGATCGACCTCTACGATCAAGGACTCCAAATTCATGCTGGTAACAACCGAAAGCAGCAAAGCAGCAGTGATTGAGGCAATCAAGTATAAGGTGAACGGCTATATATTAAAACCGTTCACTTTTGAAGCCTTTCAAGAAAAACTGAAGCTCCTGGGAATTGAGCCAATTGCCATTGCAGACACGCCTGAGGCTCAAGCTGAGACAGCGGAGACAAAAGCTCCCTAAAGTTAAGGCTGATTAAAATTGCCGACGGGTGTAGCACCATTCAAATGCAGTAATACGTAAAGTATAAAAAAAATGGGAATCCGCCACAATCAACAATTAAGACCTAAAGGGAAAAAAAATTGTGAAAAACTCAAGTGAATTTATAATTCAATTGCGATCCCGTTTCCTTGATGCAATCAATAATCTCTTGATGCAGATGATGAATCCGGATTTCGGTTCGGATACCGAAACAAAGGAACAATTGATCACGAGGCTGAAAATAGAAGCCGAATACCTGGAAAAAAAACGGAATGGGATTCTATTCGACATTGAAAAACATCTTTCAGAAAAGTGATATTGCATTGACATTAAAATTAAATTTAACGATTAACAATCAATTGTTGAGTAATGCAATTTACATTTGATACCATCCTTATCGTCCTCAAACAACCCGGAATTGTCCCGATCAAAAGATCAGAAACCCTTACAATTCAAGAGGTTGTTCTGCTGAGCAACTGCCTTTACAATCTGGTTCAAAATGACCGATCGACAGTGTTTTGATAAAAATCAGAATTCAACCCCGATAACCCCTATAATTTCTTGACAAAAAAAAAAATTCGTCATAGGATTGAAATCATTCACATCGAGTTTGTTAATTAAATCCTGAAAAAAAATAGGAGTATGCACGTAATGACGCTCACAAAAGCCAAGATTGCTGAAACCATTCAAGATCAGATCGGACTTCCCATGGAAAAAAGTGTGGAACTTCTTGAAACGCTGTTGGAAATAATGAAAAAAAGCCTTGAAGAAGGCGACGATGTTCTGATCAGCGGGTTTGGAAAATTCTGTGTAAAACAAAAATCAGAACGAAAAGGCAGGAATCCGGCAACCGGAGAAGATCTGATATTACCACCCCGGAAAATTGTTTCTTTCAAATGCTCTTCTGTTTTGAGAAAACGTATTGATAACGAATAGATACGGGTATGAGATAATCCGGAATAGTAAACGAATCAAGCCCTCTTTTGCCTGATCCGAATCAATGGTTCATCTGATAGGTCTTATCGCCTGCGCCCTTCAGAACCGTTCTATAATTATGATGAGGCATTTCAATCCGCAAGGGTTCGTGTCGATAAACATGAACCCTTCCATAAACAGATCCATACGCGGTTTCATTTCAGCATTTGAGAGAACAGCATCCTTCTGGACTTTTTTGATAGTTCTATAACCCTTCTAAAAAATAGAAAATAAAAAAATGGCCCATCTACCGGATATCCGATCGATTGCCGAAACCATCCAAAAAAACAGGGATTCTTTTATCACTTATAATATTGCGCATCTGCGTGAAGTGATCCGGTATCTTTCTACTGAAAAATTTGAGCTTTTCCACACGCTGCCCTTTCTCCTTCATGTAAATTCACCCAAATTCCCGGGTTATGTTGCTGATCCGGACTGTAAATATGGAATCCATGGTTTTCTGGACTCCGGCTTCTGGAAGCTGGCTCTCCGGCATTTTAAATTCAGCGAAAAAGAGCTGTTTCCTTGTCTCGCCAAAAAATTCCATATCCAGGGGCTTTATCTGATGGGGAGTTCCGGTACACTTGCCCAGGGAGACCATTCCGATCTGGACTACTGGGTGATCGTGGATGAAGAGATGAACCATGACCCCTTTATGGACACGCTCAAACAGAAACTGACCCTGCTGAAGGAGTGGGCGGAGAAGGCCTATACCCAGCAGATCAGTTTTTTCATTCTCACCAACAAACAGGTAAAAAACAATTCATTCCGGCAGGTGGATGAAGAAAGCTCAGGGAACATTCAACAAACAATCCTGAAAGAGGAATTTTACAGAACCTTTCTGATGATTGCCGGGTTGATACCCTATTGGTCTGTGCTTCCGGCAGACCTGGATGAAAAACAGTATCATTCATGGATTCATGAAATAGAAACCCATAGCAGCAAGCTCCCGGATCATAATTACACGGATCTGGGCTATCCTGCGGTTATTGATAAAAGAGAATGCCCGGGGGCATTGCTGTGGCAAATTTTTAAAGCCCGCCATGATCCGGTGAAATCCTATATAAAAGCATCTCTCATCGACTACTACTTTTTTTCATCCCGGAGAGACCCGCTTCCCTGTGATGAAATCAAAAAAAAATTCTCCGATAAAAAACTGGACAGCTATATGGTCGATCCCTATTCGACCATTTTCAACAAAACATTATTATTTTATCAGGACAGGAATGAGACCAGTCGATTGGACATGCTTCGTAAATGCCTGTTTCTGCGGATACATGGTTATCCGATTGTAAAAACAATTGATCAGGACTCCCCCAAAAAAGAATTGCTGCAGATCTATCTGAAACAATGGTCCTGGGATGATGATACCATTGAACATTTCCGGAATTATCCGGATTGGCCGGAAGCGGATAAACTGGATTTTGAAATCCGGATTATCAGCCGGATATCGGCCTTGTACAAAAAAATCCAACTTGCAGAAACCGAAACACGGAAACCGGATAATCCGGAACTCCGCTCTATTCAGAACCGGATTTCAGCCATTTTTACGACCCGGCCGGATAAAATTCCCCGGTGTTCCGCTTACATCAAGGCAAAAGCGGAATCCGGAAAGCTCCGCCTGATTTTCCGGTGTGCAAAGGCTAAAGACAGTATATGGAATGTTTATGAACAGCAGAAACTGTTTACCGGTTCCGGACTCTCCCAACTGACAGGCTGGTTGAATGTAAACAGGCTTGCCCTGGATTATCCATCCAGATCTATCATCATGGACATGGGAGACCATTACCTGCGTGACCATCAGGCTCTTGCTTTTCTTCACAAGGCCCTGCATTTTTTAAATGAACCTATTTTCAAACAGGACTTTACTGCTGAATATCCAGCCTGGAATAAAATTCTGGTTGCAGTGGAAGCAAATCCTTCCGGAGGAAACAATCGTTATGAACGGTTTGATATCCTGATCAAAAATACCTGGGGAGAAATTTTTCACCACAATCTTGTTGTAAAAGATATTGAAAACAACATGCTGAAATGTTATAAATTGAGTAATCTTTTAAATATTTTAACAAAAGACAGGCCGTCCCATGATCTGCAGTATCTGATCGTTGAACTGGGTGCGGAAGATGAAACATATGCGCATAACACGACCCTGGAATTTATCCGTCAAGGCAGGCCAAAAGTATCTGAACAAAAAACGAACATCATGGAAACGGACAATCCAGACGGTTCCATCGGAAATGAACCGGGAAATCCATTTCTGGATCTTCTGTAACCCCATAAAGGTCGCCCTATGAAAAAGCCTTCTTTTCTGCTTGTCAACAACAATACCATCGCGTTGCGTGAGCTTTCCGATATCATGAAATACCTGGCATATGATGATACCCATCAGACCGAAAATGCAAACAGTGCCTGGACCATGATGCGGATAAAACCCTTTGACTGCGTGATTGCTGCGTGGGACATGCCCGACATGACCGGGCTTGCCCTGCTCAGGGTTGCCCGGAATGACGACCGTTTTTTTAACACCCCTTTTTTCCTGACCGATTCCGCCTTTACAAAAGTAAAAGTGATCCAGGCTGGGCAGTCCGGTGTGACCGGATTACTGGTCAGCCCGTTTGATGTACAGAATATCAAACAGAAAATGAACATTCTGTCAGATACTTCCAAAAAAGAAGAATCTTCTGAAGCGATCCTCGCACTTGAAAAAGGAATGAAGCTTGTTGAAAGTGAAAACTACGAGGAAGCGATCACAGTTCTGGAAAACCTCACAGCACAAGGCGAAACCGCAGAGTATTATTACAACCTTGGTTACTTGAAGACATCCGAGGAAAAATACAACGAAGCGATTGAGGCCTTCCAGAAAGCGACCAAACTGGATCGCCTTTTTGCAAAGGCTTATGAGGCCATGGGGCATGCATATCAACGTCTGGGCAAGCAGGAAGAAGCTCAGAAATATCTTCAAAAAGCTGCTGACATCTATATGAGCAAAGACAATATGCAGGTTGCGGAAGAGATCCTGAACGAAATACTGAAGATCGGTAAGAACACGGTCAATGTCTATAACAGTCTCGGGGTTCTGTACCGGAAAAAGGGAGACCCTGAAACCGCTCTCAAGCATTACAAGAAAGCAATCAAGGTCCATCCCCAGGAACCGTATATCCTCTATAACATTGGAAGACTGTATCTGGATATAAAAGATCCGGTCCAGGCCAAGAAGTATTTCAATATGGCATTAGACGTCAAACCGGATTTTGAAGAAGCCCGGGAAGTAATGAACGCTATTGAACTGGGTACAATCTGAAAAGTTCCAGCCCTTCCCGGGATTCATTCTTTCGTCCCTCCCCTGTTTGAATTTCAGAACAAACAGCCACAGAAGGGAGTAAAAACTTTTGGGTTACGCCCAGTACTCTTTCCATATTTCAGAAGACATGATGGCTCGTATCAGCTCCTGATTCTCCAGATTCAGATACTCTTCCAAATCCTTTAATGAATAGTTCAACATTTTTTTTACGCCTGTCAGAGATGATTTGGGTTTGCGGGAAAACAGGCGTGCCTTGAGAATGGCTGCCTCTTCAAGTGAATCCTTTCCCACCATCATATCGACAAGGCCCATCTCCAGCGCCTCTTTGGCTGAAATATCCTTTTCAGAAAGGAGAACATCATAAGACTTGCTCAAACCAATGATTCGTTGAAGGAAAAAAGCACCCCCGCCTTTAGGAAGCAACCCCAACTGAAGGCAGGGGTTCTGAAACACGGTATCATCCGCAACAATACGGTAATCACAAGCCAGACTGATATTGAGGAATGAGGAGATCACTTTCCCGCTGTTGCAGTGAATAACAATTTTATCCAGCCTGACAATTGCAAGAATCAATTGATTGATGACATTGTACATCCGATGGATCGCATTGATCCCTTTATCGGATTCCATGACAAGATGATAAAAATCCATATACTCCTGGCACCCGGTTTTTTCCGGTGAACCAAAAATCACCAGCACCTTGATGTCCGGATCTTTTGAAAGGTTTCCCAGATAGCCTAATATCTGATCCCGATTGCTTAAATCGTTTGTCCGCAGCAGAAATTTGTCATGAAAATGGAGAAGAACAAATTCCTCCATCCGCTTTGCGGAAAACGCTTTACAGTCAAAATCGTGATTGATTTCATTTGCCACCGGGAATCTCCTTTCCAAATTTTTTATGAAATGCAAATTCAATGATGTCGGCTACGATTTCCGGGTTTTCCAGGTAGTCACGATTAATCACCATATCAAACTCTGTTGAACGGGCATCTTTTTTCCCATACACCTTTTTAAAAAATGATGCCTGCTCTGAATCCTGACGCGCGAGCTCAACCCGGCAGGCTTCCTCATCCTTGTTGATAATTTTCCCAAGCCGTTTCACCCGCGTTTCTATCGAACCTGTAAGCCTTACAGCAAAAGTTCTATCCCGTGGGAGGATAAGATGCGTTCCTCTGCCGACAAAGATGGATGGATGCAGTCCGGAAAGGGCCAGCACCGACTGGGTCAACTGCCGGCTGTAATCGCTGGGTATAAAAGAATTCTCTCCAAAAAGAAAATTCATTAACTCATTCATTTTTCCGGGATACCGTTCATCAAACTTCTCAACTGTTTTCTGACTCAGTTCGGCATTGCCGGCCATATGCTCGATAATCTGTCTGTCAATAACCACATAATTTAATCTCTCAGCGAGAATATCGGCAATTTCAAGCGCGCCAATCGCAATTTTTCTGGAAAGGCATATGCATGGTGGAGGTTTCAGTTTGCTTTTCTTTTTCAACGAGCCGATCAGTTTTTCATCAAGCTGCCGAAAATAATTTTCAACGATCTGTGAACCTGTGGTTCGATTCTTGTGATGCATTCCTGGAAAATAATTTGATGATTTTCGACTTAGACTCATGTTTGCTTCCTCCTTCTTTCCGGATTGTTATTCAAGCAATCCCGGTGATCCGTTTATATAATGGTAAACCTTCGTTGATAATCATTCCAACCGGATTTTAAAGATCCACGCTCCACAAGAAATTTTCTGCTGCGCTTTCCTTGCGAAAACATCTGATCGTATCTGATCATAATAAATCGCAAAGGGCATGCCAATAACCGCCGGAAAGCATTATGCGACAAATTGTTGTTTTATTTATTAATTATGATTGAACTACCGGATTTACAATTCACTGTGGGAAGTGTGGTGTCAGGTTTTTTTACAGATGATAAAAGGGATTTTTTGTCACTTTTTCCTTTACAATATGATGAACAATGATATTGGTTCCTTGTTGCTTGGCTGTGTACATAAGGCCGTCCGCATGACGGATCATCTCCTCGATGTGATTCGGAATCTTTTCATAGGTCACCAGACCCGCACTGACTCCGACATCCCATTTGTTCTGTTTCATCACCTGATTCAGTTTCCGGATTATTTTCACCCCGACTGCATAAGCTGCGGAAGACTCGGTTCCCGGAAGAAGCAGGCCGAATTCATCGCCCCCGAACCTTGCCACGATATCAATCACCCGGATATTATCCTGGACAGTCTTTGCCACGCACTTCAGAAGCTTGTCTCCTTCACTGTGTCCATGTAAATCATTAATCGATTTAAACTTATCCAGATCAAAATAGATAATGGACATGGGATACCCCAAACGACGGGCTTTATTCAATTCAAGTTCAGAAAATTCGATAAAGGCAAGACGGTTGGGGATTCCAGTCAGGAGATCGGTCCGGGCCAGTGCGGACTGGATCAGGATGATCTGTTTAAATCTGGCAACGAGAAAGGATATAAACAGAAAAACAATCACACGCAAAAATTCATTCACATAAGGAACGAACCAATGGCTGAAGTTCCCGATCATGATGATATCGGCAATCAACCAGGATAAGGCACTTGAAAGCGAAATAAACACACCTGCCTTCAGTCCGACAGTCCAGGAGGTGAAAGCAATTGGAAAAAGATACAGCAGGGACAGGGCATATTCAGGCCCGGTAAGATACCGGATATAACCGATGAACACCGCAGTCACGAATGCAATGGTCAGAATGGAAAAAGTGAGTGCAGGAGTCAACGCTGCATTCCAGACCAATTTTTTGAATCTTGAAAACATGTTTCATACACCCGTCAAAGCAATCAAGGGTACTATTGCCGTTTTTCCATTATTGTGTCATTCATGGCTGCAACCCGATGCACGAAATGCTGTCAGTCAAAGCCGGATTATACAAAGAGGGATCGTTCTGTTGAACCGGTTTTACCGGTCGATCCTTGATGTCGCGGGCCTTCTTATGTTTTAAAGGTAACCGCATATGGGTTTGATATTTGAAAGCTTCATTCACCGCTTCGATCAGGCTGTCGTATGCGTCCATGTCCGACGGTGAATAATTGATAATCGGTAGCTCCGGCCTTTGATCGTGCAGTTTAATAAAAAAATCCCACGCTTTGATGCTGTCCTGAAAAAGATTCAATAATACAAGATGAGGCTGAAATTCGGCAATCAATTGTTCGGCGATTGCTTCTGAATCACACCTGACTACCTCATACCCCTTCATGATCAGTTCCATTCGTAACTTCGGCCATGAATAACGCTGATCATCAACGATAAGAATTCGTCTCATTTTTCCTCCTCTCATTCTTTGATCCGTTTTCATTTCCCCTTTTTCCTGCCTTATGATGAATGTATTCTTTCCGCATCCTTCCTGGAAATCTGATCCACAAGAATCTTGATCTGTGAAATGCTGGTGGTGCCTTTTTCAATTTCATAAATTTTATTGGATAATGAAAGGCTGAACTGCCGGTCACCGCCGCAGGAGTGTATAATGATCGGAAGCGCATCAAACCGGTCCTTCAGCTTCAGCATGATGTCTACCACATCACCATCCGGAAGATCAGTATCCAGAATCAGCAGATTGATGAATTCTACGGTAGAAAATATCGTAACAATTTCCGCAGCCGTTTTCGCCAGAATCACCTGATGCCCATCGTCAGACAACTCACGCTTTAACAGCTCCCTCACATGCTTATTACGATCGGCTATCAATATGGTAAATATAGGTTTCAATGGAAATCCCCAATCTGTTTTTTTTGTCTGATGCCATGGTCAGGCCCTGGCATACAACCCTGGTGTCAGCTTTTTTTATACTTTGTAAAATAAAATGACGGGGCCGGGAGTGAACAACCACGAGTTCTCAGGCTCTGGATTCAATACCCGTCTGTCTTTGATATCGGTTTCATCCCTCTCTTTTCGATCAGCTTTCTTCCTGTTTCCGACTGGATAAAATCAACAAATTTCCGGACAGGGGCACTGGGTTCTCCACTGGTGACAAAAGATAGAACCTGATAGTATGGATATCCCTTCTGATCCGGAGACAATCCGTCAATTTTCAGAATTCGAATATCTTTCGAACCCTGGACAGTGCCATATCCGATAAACGATACGCTCAACGGATAGTTCTGAACCAGCCGGATCACCATGGTGGATTGATACGCCAGAAAGTCATACCGGATTCCCCGCACAGGAACCACTTGACGGTCGAAATTTTCAAAAGCCCCTGTCTTGTTCCCCGGAACCACGACCACAATTTTTCCCTCAGCTCCTCCAACCGCTTTCCAGTCTGTTGTTTCTTTATAAAAAATAGACTGGAGTTGAGCAGCGCTGATATTGTCAACTTTTACGGACTTGTTGGCAATGACCGCCAGAGGATCCTGACAGAATGGAGTCTGTACATATCCATATTCATAATATTCAGGATGGATCGCCCTTGTCGTGCTTGCAATGTCACTGAGGTTTCGAAGCAACCGGTTTACGGCAGAGTTGGATGAAGAAACATAGGTTTCAACTTTTATATCGGTTTCCTTGGTAAACAGATCCGTCATCTCATCTCCAAAGGTCTCATACACCTGTGCGGAACAACTGTACTGGATGGTTTCCTGAGCCGGCGAATAATTGACCGGCAGAACCATGAGCATGAAGATCAAAAACATCTGGAGCATCTTTTGGATTACTTTGGTTTCCATGGCCTTTTCTCCTGAATTTAAAATGTGGTCTCCTTTTTGCTTTCTGTACTTTCAGACCATTGACAAACATCTCAACACAGGATTCCGCAATGAACATGCCAGGAAATACCGGAACGAATTTTTTTTTTAAGTTGCTTATTTTATGGTTTAATTATCTTTTCAAACCAGAGCGGTTTTTTCGGATGTATGCGGCAACTGTTCATATTTTTTACACTGTGAAAAATCAACAGGCAGACAACTGGGAGACCGGCAGCAGACCGTATGGATTCCATATTGACCCATCGGGAGTAAAGACGGTATAAGAATTGTAAAGGAGCGACGAATAATGTTACGCTTTCAATATCCACCCTTACTTTATATGAAGTTATCCATCGACAGATCATAAATGGCTTGATATTTTTCAGGGAGTAAACCAAATGTTCTTACAGTTGAGTCTCAGGAGACGGATTTTACTTCTGATTGCATCGCTGGCAATCATCAACATCGCAGGATCAGCGATCACCCTCTGGTATGCATACAAGACGCAGAATCTGAACCACTCCATGGTTAATCAGGATCTGGCTTCATTAATCGCAGCACAGAACCTGGAAACCGCTCTGGTGATGCAGAAGGGTTTTTTAACCTATTACTTTATGACCGATTCCCCTGAATGGCTTGAAAAATTAAAAAAACACCATGAAAATTTTCAGATCGGGCTGATTCATGCAAGGGAGATCAATCCGTCCTCACAGGGGCATAAAATTCTCAATGAGATTGAGTCCCGTTATATCCGTTTTGTTTTCGACAGGGAAAATGTTCTAACGCTTTACAAAAACGGGGAAAAAAAGGAAATTGCTTCAAAGCATTGGAATGTCCGGAATCAGTTTTTCCGGATTCATGAATTGACCGGTCAATTCAAAAAGATTCAGGAAGAACAGATCGCCGATTCCAGCCAATCCCTCCGGGATCTGTCCCGGAATATAAAGTACATAGCAGGCCTGGCTATCCCCTGCGTGATCATTCTCAGCATTTTCCTGACCCTTATCCTGTTTTCCCATGTTCTGAATCCCATCCACAGGTTAGCCATGGAAGCAGACCTCAAGGAGATTCCCGGAGGTCTTGAAAATGAGATCGAAGCATTAAAGAGCCGTGTCAAACATCTGATCATGGATATTGGTCAGACACATGCCAAGCTTGAGCAAAGTCAGGAACATCTTGTTCAATCCGAAAGGCTGGCAATGGTTGGAAAGCTTGCAGCAGGTGTGGCCCACAGTGTCCGGAATCCATTGACGTCTGTAAAAATGCGGCTGTTTACCCTGGAGAGAAGCCTCCAGTTGACTGCGGAACAAAAGGAGGATCTGGATGTCATTTCAGAAGAGATCCGCCATATCGACACCATTCTCCGGAATTTTCTGGAATATGCAAGGCCCCCCAAACTGAATTGCCAGCTCCACAGCCCCTCGGATGTTGTTGACCTTACGATTCAGTTGCTGAAGCACCGGATCGAATCCTACCAGGTGGATGTCGTTGTCGAACGTAAGGAAAAGCTGCCCACGGTCATGCTGGATTCCGATCAGCTTAAAGAGGTACTGGTCAATCTGATTATCAATTCATGCGAAGCCATGGGTGAAAACGGAAAAATCACGATTATTGAAGAAAAAATCCAGAATGATCCGTTTCATCATACGGCTGTAATCCGGGTCAAGGATAATGGCCCCGGGATTTCTCCGGAATTGAAAGAAAAAATATTTCAGCCGTTTTTCAGTTCAAAAGAAGAAGGTTCCGGCCTTGGCCTCAGTATTGCCAAAAGGATCGTGGAAGAACATGGCGGTGAACTGCGGGCCGAATCTGATGACGGGCCTGGTGCGACTTTTACAATTATCATGCCTATAAAGGAGTATGAGAATGGCGACAATCCTGATTGTTGACGATGATCCCCAGTTACGTCAAAGCTTTACAAAAATATTATCCGCAGAAGGGCACAGAATCCAGACAGCTTCATCCGGTGAGGCCGGAATAGCGGCTGTGGAAAAAGATCCGCCGGATCTTGTGATCATGGATGTCCGGATGCCCGGCATGACCGGACTGGAGGCTTTCCAGAAAATCCACCTGATGGATTCAAAACTTCCGGTGATTATCATGACCGCTTTTGGGACAACCGAAACAGCCATTGAAGCCACCAAAATGGGCGCTTTTGATTATGTTCTGAAACCGTTTGAAATACCGGTTATCCTTGAATTGATCAACAAGGCCATCAAGGCCGGCCATTTCATGCATTCCCAGGTTCAGATCGATGCTCCACCCAAAGAGGCGCAACAGGATGCGATTATCGGAAGCAGCCAAGCCATGCAGGAAGTTTATAAGGCCATCGGCCGGGTTGCCCCAACCGATGCAACCGTACTGATCCGGGGCGAATCCGGAACCGGAAAAGAACTGGTTGCACGAGCCCTGTATCAACATAGTCTGCGCGGGACAATGCCGTTTCTCGTAATCAATTGTGTGGCCATACCGGACACGCTTCTGGAAAGCGAACTTTTCGGATATGAAAAAGGCGCATTTACCGGGGCAGTCAATCGGAGAATCGGCAAGATCGAACAGGCGCATAAAGGAACGGTTTTTCTAGATGAAATCGGCGATATGCCATTCACGATTCAAGCCAAAATCCTGCGATTGCTTCAAGAAAAAAGTATTGAAAGACTGGGCGGAAAACAGCCGATACCAGTTGATGTAAGGATCATTGCCGCTACCAACCGGGATCTGGAAACTGCGGTGAAAGAGGGTCATTTCCGGGAAGATCTGTATTACCGGCTGAAGGTCGTCAGCCTCAATCTTCCTACCCTTCGGGAAAGAAAAGAGGACATCCCGATGCTGTCCGAATATTTTATAAAACAACACTGCAAGGATATGAAGATTCCGAATCCGGGGATTTCCGAAAAAGCCAAAAATGAGCTGAATTCACATTCCTGGCCGGGAAATGTTCGTGAGCTGTCCAATACCATACAAAAAGCGCTTATTTTCTGTAAGGGCGGCCCTCTGGATGCCAAGGATGTATCCCAGGCCATTGACCAGGCGGATCTTCATGAAGGAGAATCCAATGGAGGCCAGACAAGACCGGATATGATCATCCGGGAATGGATACGAAGCCAGATTACCAATGATCCCCAAAAAAATCTTTTTGAGGATCTGATGGATTATTTCGGGAGCATGATCATCCGGGAAGCCCTGGATAAAACCGATGGCAATCGTTCCCATGCATCCAAACTGCTTGGGCTTTCCCGTCCGACCCTGCTGTCAAAGATCGAAAAATACAGTATCAAAATCAAAGCGGATGTTGATTTTTATTGATCCAGGCATAAGACGTCTGAAAAATATGTCACAACTTCTATAGAAGTCAAACACTGGAAGTTACCCTTAAAAAGTCAGGGGTTTGTTTACCTTTGACTCATTATTCATGCAAAATCTAATGATACAACAATCAATCATTCCTATTTAAAATTCCTTCCGTGAGGGCGCTTCACTATTCCCCCCGTGAGGGCGCTTCACTATTCCCCCCTTGAGGGCGCTTTACTATTCCCCCCTTGAGGGGGGTTGGGGGGGTGTTTTTTATTCATAATAAAAATTACTTATACAAATTATAAACCACATTACACCCCCCTGCGCCCCCCTCCAGGGGGGAATTGGCAGGCTCTCCAGGGGGGAATTGGAAGGCCCTCCAGAGAGTAATAGGCAGGCATCTTCAGGGGAGGAATCAGCAGACCCCCTCAAACAAATACCATATGGAGTA
>CAMBQS010000010.1 GCA_945870015.1 Desulfocicer vacuolatum DSM 3385 | reverse complement strand
AATCGCCATTGAGGGTCATACCGACGCGGTACGGTACAGCAGCGATCAATACACGAATTGGGAACTCTCTGTCGAAAGGGCTTCAACCGCCAGACGAATTCTGAATCAATCCGGGGTATCCTCCAGCCGCATCAAAAGAGTTTCCGGCTATGCATCTGAAAAATCATTAAAAAACACAGACCCCTATGACCCCAAAAACCGAAGGATCAGCATATTGCTTTATAAAGAAGACGCCAAAATTTTCGATTAGTCATCAACCCTTTTCATCCCCCTTTTTCCATCTGATTACAATCCATAATAATTTTCAATTATAAAAAGAAGTTATTTGTTGAATATTGCCATATTCTATTTTATACAGCCATCTGGACAGTTATGATTCAAGATATCAATTGAGGATGTATATGGAAACAGCAGTTAAAATGCACGATGGGAAAATAAAACCCTTTTCATTTCTTTTCCCGCTGCTTCTCACCTGTTTTTTTATTTCAGGCTTTACAGGGCTTGTTTACGAGATTCTGTGGACAAGACTGATTGTAAAAGTCATTGGAAGCGCACCTTTTTCCGTAAGTATTGTGTTGACTGTTTTTATGGGCGGTCTTGGACTGGGCAGCTATCTTGCGGGTAAAAAAATTGACAAAATCAGAAATTCTTTAACCCTTGTCCGGATTTATGGAGGGCTTGAACTGGTCATTGCTGTATACGGACTCATATTTCCTTTGCTGCTGGTTCTGTCGAAACCACTCTTCTCTCTGCTCTACAATCAGTTATATTCCTATTTCTGGATGTATAATCTTGTCACATTTTTTGGCTGCTTCATTCTTTTACTTGTTCCGGTCACATGCATGGGCGCAACACTTCCGGTTCTCTGCCGGTTTTTTATAACCAGTGTGGATACAACCGGCGCAAACATTGGGCGTCTGTATGGATTAAATACAATTGGAGCGGCTTTTGGTTCCTTGATATGCGGATTCTGGCTGATTGACCTGTTTGGTGTCTGGGGAGCATTGGTAACGGCTGTTTTTCTCAACACCGCTATCGGAACGGTCTGTCTGATTTTTGCAAGGAAAAACAGTCTGTCCGCAGGCTGTCAACCTGCAGATAATGAAGTCAAAAATTCTTTTCCTTCTCCTGTTTCAGAGGAGCGGGGTTTTCTGGTTGAAGGAGAGAAGCAGCCGGTCATTTTCGCGCTGGTGATTTTTGCCATATCCGGATTTTCCGCAATGGCCTACGAAGTGATCTGGATCAAGCTGCTGGGTATCATTATCGGCCCGACAACATATTCGTTTACCATTGTACTGGTTACGTTTATCACCTGTCTTGCCCTGGGGAGCCTTTTTTTCGGGAGAATGGCGGACAGAGTCAAAGACTGTATCTATCTGTTGCTGTTTACACAGATTGTTGCGGCCATATCCGCGCTTCTCTTGAGCCAGGTCATGGGGAACAGCCAGATCTTTTTTTCAAAACTGATCTTTCACTTCAAAGACAATTTTACCAGTATGCAGCTTGTGAAGGGAGCTGTTTTATTTGTTTTCATGTTTATTCCGACCTTTTTTCTGGGTGCGACCTTTCCCCTGGTTGGAAAGATCTGCACGCGATCGCTTGAAAATGCAGGGCGAACCATAGGATCAGCATATGCTATCAATACAATCGGGGCTGTTCTGGGGTCATTCAGTGCCGGATTTATTCTGGTACCGCTCTGGGGAAAAGAGAACAGCATTCGTTTTGTGGCCGCTATCCAACTGTTTGTTCCCCTGATCGCCGGTATTGTTTTTTTCAAAAGCAGAACCGGAAATGGAAAAAAATGGATTCCTCTGTTTGCTTTGATCTTTGCAGGCATGTTTTTTCTGACGATTTATCCCAACTGGGACCGGAGAATGCTGTCTACCGGAAAATATCACCGGTCGTTAAACCTGGATGAAAAAAAAATCGGCTGGATAGAGGCTCTTTTTTTCGGGACCCAAAGGATGGCTGCTGAGGAAAAGAAGGAACTGATCTATTTCGGAGACGGCATCGGCGGGTTTACGACTGTGATGAAGACGGAACCGGATATTTTCGGTGAGCGAATATACTCGTTATATAACAGTGGAAAGGCGGATGCATCCAGTTCACAAAAGGATATGCATACTCAGGTTCTGCTGGCGCATTTCCCCATGCTTTTCCATCAAAATGCAAAAGATGTCCTGGTGCTGGGATTGGCCAGCGGAATCACTTCCGGAGAGATCCTGCACTATCCGGTTGAGAGACTGGATACCATTGAAATCAATCAGCAGGTGATCGAGGCGAGTAATTTCTTTATCCCATGGAACAATAATCTTCTCAAAAATCCGAAAACAAATCTGATTATTCAGGATGGCCGCGCACATCTTGAATTGTCCGACCAATTGTATGATGTGATTATATCCGAACCATCCAACCCCTGGATGGCAGGGCTGGCTTCTCTTTTTACGCATGAATTCATGATGCTTGCCAAGAACCGGCTGAAAAAAAATGGGATATATGTCCAATGGATTCACTCCTATCAGATGGATTGGCCAACCTTCCAGCTTGTCGGCAGAACATTTTCAAAAGTTTTTCCGAACAGTCTGATAGCCTCAACCCATCCCCAAGAGATCGGTCCGGATTTTCTTCTAGTTGGTTTTGCGGATGATTACAACCTGAACCCGGAGATTGCAAAAAAGAATTTTCAGTACGCCGGAAAATCGACCAATATGATGTTTTCAGACAGCACGCTTATTTATCATCATATCATCAGTGAAGATCTTACAAAACTGTTTGAGGGCGGGAATGTAAATACCGATAATTTTCCTCTTCTTGAATTTGCAGCTCCCAAACTGTTGCATGCACTTGATTCAACCAATGAAATCGCAGGTATCATTCAACAGAGATCCTGGCTGAGAGAAGAAACCAGCGCCATTCTCGGAGAAAATTTTTCCAACATTGACAAACAGATCGATTACCTTGCCTATCTTCTTTCCTTTCAGATTACTTTTCCAAATATGGACAATATTCCCAATATGTCATTGATGCAAAAGAAAAGGGCTGAGGAATATCTGATTGAATATTGCAGGAAGTTTCCACTTCGGGATTTTACTTTTATCAGTGATCCGGAAATTCGCAATGCCTGTATACGGACTCATCTTACGGTTGCAGAAAACTCACCCTATGATGACAAAGTGGCTGTCTATTACTATATGGGGTTTCATTGCCTGAAAAACAATATGGATGATGAGGCATTGAAATATTTTACGGAAACGGTAAATCTCGATCCGGAAAATGCTCCGGCTCATTTTAATCTTGGATATCTCTTATTCAAACAGAAAAGATTCCTGCCCGCAGCCACACACTTTGAAAAGGTGCTTCAAATCAATCCATCGGATACACAGGCATCCAATTTCCTGAACAATACAAAAACCATTTTGTCAAAATTTGATCCGTTGATAAAAGATCTCCAGATGAAGGCAGCGAACAATCCCAATAATCATTTACCGTATTATTCACTGGCAACCGTATATCTGAAAATAGGAGATTTTCAGAATGCCATATTGTTCAACAATAAAGCCCTGTCCATTCAACCGGACTTCATTCAGGCGTTCAATGGTCTGGCCTTTATTTATTCATCACAGAATGAATACAGTAAATCGATTGAATATTTTAAAAAAATGGTAGAGCTCCAGCCATTTCAGCCGGCCATTTACTACAATATCGCCTGTCTGTATTCAAAACAGAATCGAATTGAGGACGCAATCGAATGGCTGCAGCATGCAATT
This sequence comes from Desulfocicer vacuolatum DSM 3385, assembly GCA_945870015.1. Lineage (GTDB taxonomy): Bacteria > Desulfobacterota > Desulfobacteria > Desulfobacterales > SURF-7 > QZKS01. Next base: position 18,179 of record CAMBQS010000010.1, on the reverse strand, counting down.
CAAAAAGGGTACAATGATTGGAACCGGATCCGGACGGATCCGGACCTGTCAAACATTCGAAACACAAAACAGTTTTCTCAATTGGAAGAGAAGTATTCCGGGTGATTCACCGGCGTATAGATGGCAAGAGAGAGGTAATATATGAAACTGCTGTTATTCAGTGACATCCATTGCAGTATCGATCATTGTAGAGAACTGGTTCGAAAATCCTCATCCGTGGATGTGGTTATCGGAGCCGGTGATCTCGGACTGGTTCGAAAAGGACTTTGGGAAACCATTGAAGCATTAAGAGAGATTCAAAAACCGACAATCCTGGTACCCGGCAACAGCGAAAGCCGGGAAGAGCTTGAAAACGCTTGTCAGGGATGGGAGAGTGCCAAGGTGCTTCATGGAAGCGGGGTTGAATTGTTAGGGGTTCCGTTTTATGGAGTGGGAGGCGGAATCCCTGTAACGCCTTTTGGCGATTGGAGTTATGATTTCACTGAACAGGAAGCAACAAAGCTGCTTTCCGAATGCCCTCAGAAGTGTATCCTGGTTACCCATTCCCCGCCAAAAGGAGCGGTGGATATCTCTTCTTCCGGTCAAAGTTTCGGGAGCCAGGCGATTCGGGAGACAATCCTTGAAAAGAATCCATTATTATGTGTATGCGGGCATATTCATGAAAGTGCTGGGAGCCATGCAAAAATAGGAAGCACAACCGTTGTGAATGCCGGTCCCAATGGTATTTTCTGGGAGATTTAGAAACGCCGGCTGGCAATTTGATGTCCGTGACCCATGTCTATTCTCTGTTTTTCCGATTCTTCATATTAACCAGTAGCAATCGTCGCAAATATGCAACCATTTTAATTTGAAACCATCGCATCTGTGCGTTTGGATGCAATCCGCATATTTTTTGAGAAGATAGTTAAGATTTTGGTATCATACAGTTTCTATCTTTTTTTTTGAAACTATATTTTTGGCATATTCTTCGCAAAACATTACTGACAGGAAACAGAAAAAAAATGATCGAGATTGTTACTGTTCCGGGACAGGGGGCATTTGTACAATGAAAACCGCAATTACAGTCTGGGGAGAAAGGGTTTCACCAGTTTTTGATTCAGCGCAAAAGCTTTTGATTGCAGAAATTATTGATAAAAAGGTTATGAATAAGCAATATGAGCTTTTTGATCCGGATCTCCCTCATCTTTTGGCTGAGAGACTGACCAAACTTAATATCGAGGTTTTTTTTTGTGGCGCAATCTCAACGATTCCGGCAAATACGATTGAGCTTTCAGGGATTCAGTTGATTTCATTTATATCCGGAGATGTCAATGAGATACTGCGGGTATATGCAGAGGGGATTCCAATTATTCCCACCTATTTAATGCCGGGCTGTAAATGCAGGCACCGGGTAGGTCAACTTTCGATCAGAGGGAAGGGGAAATGTAAGAATGGTACACGCGGAGGTGGAGGAGAAACAAGAGGAAGGCAAGGGAATGGTCAAGGTCATCATAAATAAAAATGTAAGAAAAGGAGGAAAGGAATATGCCAGGATTTGATCAAACCGGACCAATGGGAGCAGGTTCCATGACAGGCGGAGGAAGAGGTCGTTGTCAGGGAGCGGATGTTGTTTATGGGAGGCCGCTTTTCAGAAATCGCGGAAGGATCACCGGTATAAGAAATGTGCGCGGTTTCGGTTGTGGCTTCGGTCGTGGCGGATGGAATCGACCGGGATTCGCGTCCTATCCGACGAACCTCGGAGAAGAAATCAGCAGACTGAAATCAGAAGCGGATTTTTTGAAAAATGATCTTGATCGTATTCATCAGCAGATCGCAACACTTGAGAACAGTCAATCAAAGGAATAACAGATGATTCGTATCCTGATCGTCAGCTCGGAGAATAACTTTGCAGCTTCTTTATGTTTGATATTGAAAGACCGGGATGGAGTGGAAGTTTTACGATCAGAATCCGGAAATAAAGGCCTGTCAATGGTCAGAGACCGGGTTTTCCATCTGGTGATTGCAGATGAAAATCTTAATGACATGACAGGCCTTGAATTTGCAAAAAAGCTGGTTTCTGTCAATCCAATAATCAATCAGGCAATCGCAAGCAGTCTTTCTCATGATGAATTTCATGAAGCCAGTGAAGGCCTTGGCATTCTGATGGCACTTCCACCGGAACCCGAAGAGGTTCATGTCAACCGTTTGCTGGAGTATCTGCAGAAAATACTTCAGCAAACCATCGGAGATAGAACAACAGAACGGTAGAATTGGTAATGGAGATTGGATTCAATGATTATCAGTATTGCGAGTGGAAAAGGCGGCACCGGTAAAACGACTGTGGCCACAAATATGGCTTTTGCTCTTGGAAAGGATGTTCAGATTCTGGATTGTGATGTGGAGGAGCCCAATGTCCACCTTTTTTTACATCCTGAAATTGAAAACAGAACAGTTGCGTTTACACCGGTTCCGGAAATTGATAAAGCAAAATGCACCTATTGTAAAAAATGTTCCGATATCTGCAGATTCAATGCCATTGCAGTTTTGAATGATATTATTCTGACCTTTCCGGAGCTTTGTCACAGTTGCGGCGGATGCATGGAGGTTTGTCCGGAAAAGGCCATCACGGAAACAGGCAGGGAACTGGGTGTGATTGAAAGAGGAAAATCCGGAGATATCCGGTTTACGCATGGCCGCTTGCGTGTAGGAGAAGCCATGTCGCCTCCGCTGATCAAAAAGGTACGTTCTTTTATTGTTGACAACATGATTAATATTATCGATGCTCCTCCGGGGACATCCTGCCCGGTTATATCTGCCATGAAAAAGGTGGATTATGTCGTAATGGTAACAGAACCAACGCCATTTGGCCTGCATGACCTGAAGCTTGCTGTGGAGGCTGTGAAGCTGCTTGGTGTCCCCCGAGGCCTGGTTATCAATCGTTCGGACATTGGAAACCATGATGTCAAAGAGTATGCCCAAAAAGAAGATCTCCCAATACTGATGGAGATCCCCTTTGATCGAAAAATTGCAGAAGCATATTCCAACGGCAAAATGATGGTTCAGGAGATGCCTGAATGGAAAGAAGCATTTTTGGCATTATACCGAAAGATTGAAAAATTGGTCGGATAGAGGAGAGATGAGATCATGAAAGAGCTGGTTGTGGTTAGCGGAAAAGGGGGGACCGGGAAAACAAGTTTGACTGCGGCATTTGCTTTTCTGGCTGAAAATAAAATTTTATGTGATGCGGATGTGGATGCGGCGGATCTTCATTTGCTGATGAATCCGGATATTCAAATGAAAACGGATTTCATCGGGGGGGGGATCGCGCTGATCAACCGTGAAAAATGTATTGAGTGCGGAATGTGCAGGGATTTATGCAGGTTTGATGCAATCAGCGAAAACTATGTTGTAAATCACATTGACTGTGAAGGCTGTGGTGTCTGTGTGGATTTTTGTCCGGAAAAAGCCATTGAATTTCCTTCCCAGATTTGTGGGGAATGGTATATATCTGAAACCCGTTTTGGGCCGATGGTTCATGCCAGGCTTGGAATTGCTGAGGAAAATTCAGGAAAGCTGGTTACACTGATCCGCCGGGAGGCCCAGAAACTGGCAGAGAAAAAACAGTTGGAGCTGATGATTACAGATGGCCCGCCCGGTATCGGATGCCCTGTAATTGCATCCATTGGAGGCGCCAGTGCACTGCTGATTGTTACGGAGCCGACAGTGTCCGGACTTCATGATATGGATAGGGTGGCACAGCTTGCAGCGCATTTCAAGGTGCCGGCGATGGTTTGTGTGAATAAATATGATTTGAATCCAGGTCAGACAGATGCGATTGAAAAATTGGCAAAAAAACAGAAGATGGTTGTTCTCGGACGGATTCCTTTTGATCCGATCTTTACAGAGTCGATGATTCAGGGGAAAACCATTTTTGAATATAATGAAGATTCAGAAACCAGTAAAATCGTGAAAGAGATCTGGCATAATTTAATTTCAACAATTCAGTAAAGGAGACGTTTGTATGATGAAAAATGGCAGAATTGCAATTCCCTCTGTGGGCAGCGGCGGCTTGGATGGTCAACGTGCAGGCCATTTCGGGCATTGCGATGTGTTTACATTTGTAGATGTGGAAGATGGGAAAATCAAACAGGTGTTGACCATTCAGAATCAGGAGCATGTTCAGGGCGGTTGTATGGTCCCGGTGAATCTTCTGGCTGGTCACAAAGTCAATGCACTCATTGTCGGCGGCATAGGAATGCGGCCTCTCATGGGGTTCAAGCAGGTTGGAATCGATGTTTATCATGATTCAGAGAGGATGGATATCCGGCCGGTAGTGGAAGACCTGATTGCCGGAAAGCTGACATTGATAGCCGATGATCAGGTATGCGGCGGTGGTGCACAACGGGCCTGATATAAAGGAGAAAAAATTATGAAAGTTGCAGTTACATCAAAAGGAAAGGACCTGAGTTCGCAGGTTGACCCAAGGTTTGGCAGGGCAGCTTATATCCTTGTTGTGGACACATCCAGCTTTGAATTTGAAGTACTGGATAATTCAAAAAATGCAGATGCATTCAAAGGGGCAGGGATTCAGGCCGCCAGTATGGTGAGCGAAAAGGGCGCAGAGGTACTTCTCACGGGTTTCTGCGGTCCGAATGCCTATAAAACGCTTCAGGCAGCAGGCATCAAGGTTGCAAATGATGCAGGAGGAACTGTCCGGGATGCGGTAACTGCATTTAAGGAAGGGCGACTCTCTTTTGCCGATCAGGCAAATGTGGAAGGTCATTGGTAAGTATCGAATCAGCGAAAAAGGTGTGGATTATGACAAAAGCACAGAATGGAATTTCTATTTCAGATAAGGTTCCTGAACCGGATCCGGATGAACTCGCAAGGCGGGTATTAAAAAGAATCAAACATAAATTTTTGGTGATGAGCGGAAAGGGCGGCGTTGGGAAAACCAGTACGGCTGTGAATCTTGCTATTGCGCTGTCGGAAAAGGGATACAAGGTCGGCTTGATGGATGTTGATATTCATGGCCCGGATATTCCCCGGATGCTGGGGCTGGAAGGGATGATGGATGTAAATGGTGAGCAGAAGCTCAAGCCGAAACAGTATTCAAAAAATCTGCATGCGGTTTCCATTGAATCCCTGATGCCGAACCGGGACGATGCCATTATTTGGAGAGGCCCTGTCAAACATTCCGCTATCCGGCAGTTTATCGGAGATGTTGATTGGGGCGACCTGGATTATCTGATTGTTGATTCACCGCCGGGAACAGGGGATGAGCCCTTGACGGTTGCTCAACTGGTAACGGATGCCAAAGCAATTATTGTAACAACTCCTCAGGAGGTCGCTCTTGCGGATATCCGGAAATCGATCAGTTTCTGTCGAACCGTAAAAATGGAAATATTCGGTCTGATCGAAAATATGAGCGGTTTTGAATGCCCGCATTGCAACAAGATGGTGGATCTGTTTGGTACAGGAGGAGGAGAAAAGACCGCAAAAGAAGCCAGCATACCGTTTTTGGGAAGAATCCCCTTTGACCCCAGAATGGTATCCTGCGGTGATTCCGGAGTATCCTATCAGGGGGAGAACCGGAATTCTTCTGTAACAAAGGCGTTTACAAGTATTGTCGAGAAAATGGCTGCTCAATAATATTTTTTGAGAACAGCGGAAAGAAGAGGAGCAAAGATGGAAAAAATATTGATCATCGGATGTAAAAAGGCAATGGATGATGTCTGCATCGGATGCAGCCGATGTCTGGTGGGGTTTAACCGGAAAGATGGTGAGTTCGGAAGATACAAGGGAAATAGTGCAGAAATCATCGGTCTGCTGAATTGCGGGGACTGCCCGGGAGCAACCATCGTAACAAGGCTTGCTCAGGTCAATCTATGGAACAAGCCCATGAATGAAAAAGTTACAAAGGTTCATATCGGGCCATGCATTGTGGATCACTGCCCTTATAAGGAGACGATAATCAACAAGATCAAAGCAAAAGCAGGCGTAGAGGTTATCGAAGGTGCTCATCCATATAAACCGGACAATATATTCGCGTAAGGACGGCGGATATTCCAAATGGGATTCTTGCTGAACCCTTTCGGATGATTCAATTAAAAACATAACCGAATATAAAGGAGTAGCATATGCCGCTCTATGATTATTTATGTGAGGACTGTGGAAAGCATAGCGAACTGCTTGTTTTCAGCTCGACAGATCCATTGAAATGCAAGGAATGCGGCAGTTCCAATTTAAGAAAACTTCTCTCTGCACATTCTTCCATGTCGGGACCGGCAAAAAATTCGATGCCAGGCCACGGAGATACATCCTGCTGCGGTTCCTCTCCCGGAGAAGCAGGATGTGCAGGGCCAGGTAGTTGTTGTGGGAAAAATTTCGGGTAGGTCGGCAGATTGATCAAGGTGATGGTTCTATGAGTTTTTGGAGTTATATGCGGTAGAAAAAAGGTATTTTCAGGAGGAAGATTTTTATGCGTGTGACCGATTTGTACAAAAAGAATAAACCGATTATATCCTTGGAATTTTTCCCGCCGAGAAATGAAAAGGCCGATCAGGAATTTGACGGACTGATTGACAGGCTTTCATCTCTGAAACCCGATTATATGTCGGTGACGTTTGGAGCCGGGGGTTCAACCAGGGATGGCTCATATCAGACAGTAAAAAAAATAATGACTGAAAAAAAACAGGCAACGGTAGCCTATATTGCCGGCTACGGTCTGGGCCCGAAAGAGATTACCGATGTGTTGGATAAATACCGGGAGCTCGGCGTGGAAACGATCTTTGTGATTCGAGGGGACAAACCCAGAGAAGATCAATTTACTTCTCACCCGGACAGCTTTTCCTATGCCTCGGAAATGATTTCATTCATCAAAGATCGCTATGATTTTACCCTCGGGTGTGCCGGATATCCGGAAGGACATATTGAAGCCCAAAGCCTTGAGAAAGATATCGAATACTTGAAATGCAAAGTGGATAGCGGTGCTGAATATATCGTGGCTCAGTATTTCTATGATAACGACTATTTTTTCCGGTACACGGAAAAATGCAGAGCCTTGGGGATAAATGTTCCGATCATTCCAGGGATCATGCCAGTGTATACCGTAAAAATGACCAGGATGCTATCCAAAGTGTGTGGGGCAACCATAACCGATCTCCTCCGGAAAAAACTGGATGAAGTAGATGCAGAAGATTCGAAAGCGGTATTGCAACTGGGAATTGATTTTGCCATTGATCAATGCAGAGGATTATTAAAGGAAAAGGTACCCGGTCTTCATTTTTATACCATGGACCGAAGTGAATCAACCACAGCTATTATTCAATGCCTGAAACAGGAAAAATTAATATAGTTTTTATGGAAAAACAGAATATGGCAAAAGAAACATTTGATTTCTGGCAGGATCATTCTGTTCATTATCTTGAGATGGCTTTAAGCTGGGATAAACGGGAACGACTGGAAAATCCGCATGGGTATGGCAAACGAACCGGAGAGTGCGGAGATACAATCGAGATGTTCCTGGTCATCCGGAATGGACGGATCCAGTATGCTTCTTTTGAGGCGGACGGATGTTTAAATACCCATGCCTGTGCAAACACTGTAATCTATTTTGCAGAAGGCAGAACCCTTGAAGAAGCCTGGGAGATCAATACGGAAAAGATCATCCATTATCTGGAGACGCTGCCTGAAAAAGAAATTCATTGCGCAGAACTGGCAATAGGTGCTTTTTATCTGGCATTATCCGATTGTCAGATTCGGAAAGTGTAAGGATATGGAAACCAGTTTCGATTGCCTGCCCTGTTTTGTCCGGCAAACCCTTCATTACATTCTGGAAAAGGAGTAGAATATGCTATTTCTCTATGCAGTACTTGCTCTGATCGGGATTATAGGCCTTGTCTTTTTTCTCAAGTGGATTCAATTGACAACCGGAAACAAAAGGGTTGCAAAAGAATTGCAATGTTTTCAAATTAAAAAAATATCAACAGGCTCGGTAAAAAGTCTTTCCATATTGCCATTGGTTGACTTTTACACAGACAATCCTGCCTTGAAAACAGAAGCAGGGGTTTCATACCTGATTCAGGCAGATGATACAAAGATATTGATGGACGTTGGATTCAATAAAAAAAAGGAGCACCCGTCCCCTTTGCTGAACAACAGCAACAAACTGGGTGTCTCATGGAAGGATCTGGATTTTATTTTTCTTTCCCACCGGCATCTGGATCACATCGGTGGAATGCAGGAACAGAAAAACAAACTTTTCAGTATCTCTCAGGGACCGGTAGAACTTCCACAAATACCGGTTTATTCTCCTGCCGAAATTTCGCCTTCATCCTGGAACCCCGGTCCGAAAGTGCAGGTAGTCAATCAGCCGAAGGTATTGGCAGATGGGATTGTGAGCATCGGAAGCATACCCAGGAATCTGTTTGTTATGGGATACACCCTTGAAAACAGTCTGGCGATAAAAGTGGAGAATAAAGGGATTGTTCTGATTATCGGTTGTGGGCATCAGACAGTCGAACGGATCATTGAGCGGACCCAGGCACTTTTTGATGATCCGATCTATGGCATTATCGGTGGATTGCACTATCCAGTCCGGAATGGCAGAATGATGCTGGGACCGATCAATCTTCAAAATATTGTCGGAAGTCACAAGCTCCCATGGAAAGGGATCAGGGAGGATGATGTAACCCATGCGATCCAGGCTATCCAGCGTGTCAATCCAAAATTTGTTTCCTTATCCCCGCATGACAGTTCTGACTGGAGTATTGAACAGTTCCGGAAGGCATTCCAGGACAGATACCATGATCTGAAGGTCGGAGAAAAAATGGTTTTATAGATTCATTAATAAAGGGATTGCCTGCATTCTGCGCTGTGGCACATCGTACAGGCAATCCCGGTAATAAAAAAAGCCGTTTGGATGGGAACCAGCTTACATAGCGGTTTCAGGGTGAAACACATTTACCTCTTTCAGGTCATCTCCCAGGTATGCACGTTCATTGGGTCCAAGCACACCAAGGGCAAGGCAGAGGATGGTCCAGAAATGAACCACTGGATAATGACCGCCGTAGTGGTCGCTGAGTTCATGAATCTGGGCATGGCAGTTATGGCATCCGGCAATACAATAGTCCGCGCCCGTTGCCTTGATCTGTTCATCTTTGATCCTGCCGAATTCAAGACGTTCTTCCTTGAAACCGGATTGCAGGAATCCGCCGCCGCCGCCGCAGCAGTAGTTGTTTGACTTGTTGGGCACCATGTCGATAAAATTTTCTTCTCCGACACAGGCTTTTACAGCATAACGCAGGTCTTCGGCGATCTTGTCTCCATAGCTTTTACGGACAATCTGACAGGGGTCTTGCAGGGTGAATTTGATTTTCAGATCCTTGTTCCAGTCGGAACTAGGTTTCAGCTTTCCTTCCCGGATCCATTTGGCATAGTATTCATAGATATTTTTAACTTCGAAGTTGTGCTCGACTTTGAATTTTTTCAGTCCGGCCCGGACTGCAAATGTGACGTGCCCTCACTCCGTGTTGAGATATGTTTTGGCCCCCAGACTGTGTACCTTGTCCGTTATAACATGTGTCATGTGTTTCCAGGCATCGTCATCGGCGATGAACATGCAGTAGTTTTCGCCAGCCCACCCTTTGCTGCCATACGTCCAGCTTACACCGGCAAGGTGAAGGATTTTCCAGAGCGGAACCATTTCATCCGGTTCGGTAACCGGTTCTCTTGAGTTCTGGTTCAGGAAAAATTCAGCGCCTTCCTTGTCGATGGGGGCTTCCATTTCCGCAAATTCCGGTTGAGCCTCCTGATATTCTCCCAATACGTCTTCCACAACAAACTGGAAGTCCTCTTCATTGGTTCCCATTGCACTCAGGGTGTCATTTTTCAATGCCATGTTACAGGATTCGAGTATACCCTTTGGGCGTTCTTCGCGCGGTCTCATCGCACGGATATTGAAAATAAGCTGCGGGATATCGATCTTCATGGGGCACACATAGATGCACCTCTGACACATGGTACACATCCATGGCCAATTCGATTTGAGTATTTCTTCGTCCATCCCCAATGCGGCCATTCTCAAAAATTTTCTTGCATCCATTCCTTCAAGCCCTGTTGCCGGGCATCCGGACGAGCAGGCACCACAGGTCAGACAGGCATTCAGATTCCCGCCATCCGGAAGAATCTTTTTGACCATGTCCAGGATGGTACTCTTTTTGTTTTTGCCAAGTTTTACTGTTTCCTCTGCCATGTTTTTATTTCCTCCTACTGCTTTTAGTAAATGGAAAAAATCCCGATATTGGTTATTCAATCACCGGCGATCTGTTTTCAAAAAATGTTGTTGCGACAGGTTGATCATCTGTCGGGGTTTCAATATCTAAATATACCTCAAAGAACTGAACTGCAACAAACTGATCATATGCCAAAGAAATGAACCATTTGTCAACGATAACTCTTCACTTTGGTTTGACAAAATACGGTTGATTTGAAGATTTACTATAAAATTTGAAGATTTACTAAAATATTTATTTTGAACAAACGACCGTAAGGAAATTAAACCTGTATCTCAAGCCCGGTTTGGTCCCTTTTTGTAAAAAAATTGAAGATTCACTAAAGAAAATTTTTAACCGGTAAAAGATATAAAAAATATTGTTATTATTAATAATATATTTTAATTTGTATCTGAATGTCCGGATGCCCGTCGAATCTGGATTTTTTCCATTTTAATGATTATATATAAATTATTTTAATATGTTAATTTTGATATTGTCTTTTTTTTCAGATTTTTGATTTTTGGGAAGTCAGCTTGACATTTTTCGCTGGTTATGGTTTTTGACCTTTTTCAGCTCATGACCGGCTGAAAGGTGAAAAGAGATTTGAAGTTACTTTGGAACATGTTCTGAAACGTTAGAAAGGGACCTTATGAGCTTTCAAAAAAGATTATCCTCAGGTGAATTTGTAGTCTTGGCCGAGATGGACACACCCAAGGGTGTGGATATTTCGAATTTGGTAACCAACGCTCGCCGGATTAAAGGGCGGGTTGATGCAGTCATCATTCCGGACATGGACAATGGCGTTATGAGAATGAGCTCCATGGGAGGCGGTGTCTTAATGCATCAACAGGGAATGGAATCGATTATCCATGTTTATTGCCGGGATCGTAACCGAATGGCTCTTCAAGGAGATATTCTTGCCGCTCATGTGCTTGGAATCCAAAACCTCATTGTTGTTCACAGTGAAGAAATGGTCAAGGGTGATCACCGGGATGCAAAAACAGTAAATGACCTTGATGAAATTGCATTGATCAAGGGAATTAAATCGTTGCAGGACGGAGTGGATATGGCGGGCTTTGAACTGAATGGGAGTCCGAAAATCACCATTGGCTGTACGATTTCTCCCTATGCGGATGAGGAAGCACTGGACAAGGAATTGGAACTTGCCCGGAAAAAAGTGGAAGCCGGAGCGCAATTTATCATTTCGCCATCTGTATTTGACAGCAAACATTTTTCATCTTTTATGGGAAAAGCCAAAACCCTGGGGGTTCCCATTATTCCGACTGTTTTTCTGTTAAAATCCGTTGGGATCGCAAGATACATGGCGACCTATGAACCGGGCGCACATATTTCCGAGGATTTGATCAAACGAATCCGTAAATCACCGGATCGGGAAATGGAATGTATTCGAATTGCCGGTGAGATGATTGCAGAATTGAAAGGTCTGGCTCAGGGAGTCAAGATTCAAACCCTGGGATGGGAACATCGGTTGCCGGCTATTCTGGATCATGCCGGGATGTAGACGGTTCTCAAACTTTTTATTCTTCGGGAGATGACTTGTCACCGCGTCGAGAAATGGACGGATCTCCGCATGGACAGATTATCTAAGGATTTTGCATAATATTCAAATAATAAGGCCGGATTGATAATAAGAAATGGAAAATCAAATAAAAAAACAAAAATCAAATAAAGTACTCATCATTGGCGGCGGAGTCGGCGGTATTCGAGCCACGCTGGATCTGGCAGAAGCCGGCAGAGATGTTGTCCTGATCGATTGTTCGGCATCCATCGGCGGTCTGATGACACAGCTTGACAGGACGTTTCCAACCAACAACTGCGATTTATGCACATTGTCTCCTCATCTTTCAGAAGGTGGCCGCCAGAATCATATTGATCTGCTGACCATGACCGAGTTGATAAAACTGGAAGGCGAAGCAGGTAATTTTACAGTTACCCTTTCAACACGTCCCCGGTATATCGATCTTGAAAAATGTACAGCATGTGGAGACTGTTATAAAGAATTCAAGGATTGTGTAAGATTTCAGCCCGGACTGGATCATCGTGCACCAACCTGTATGCGGTATCCGCAGTCAACTCCCCAGGCGTATTCTGTTGATATGGATCGATGCAAAGACATCAAGGGCCTGGTTGCAATTTGTAAGAGCAACGCAATTATTCCGGATGATACGGAAAAAATAAAAACAGTAGAAGTGGGTGCAATCGTTCTTGCAACCGGTGCCGAGCTGTTTGATCCTTCTGTTCTCGATAACTTCGGCAGCGGAACATATCCAAATGTAATCACCGGACTGGAATATGAGCGCATCATGTCTGCTTCCGGACCGACCTTGGGAAATCTGGTTCGGCCATCCGATGGCAAACAACCCAAAAAGGTTGCCTGGATTCAGTGTGTCGGATCCCGGGGAATCAACAAGGCGGATGTCCCCTATTGTTCCAGTGTTTGCTGCATGTATGCCCTAAAAGAAGCCATTGTCACAAAAGAACGGTTCAAGGATGATATTGAAACAACCATTTTTTACATGGATATGAGAACCTCCGGAAAGGATTATGAACGGTATCAGATTCGTGCGGAAAAAGAGTACAATGTGAAATTGATCCGGAGCCGCCCCCATACGGTTTCAGAGGAACCGGGAACACATAATCTTTCCATCTCCTACATCCTGGATGAAGGTAGCCGGAATGCAACTGAAACCTATGACATGGTTGTGCTGTCGACCGGATTCCGCCCCACGGATAATATGATTGCATTGTCTCAAAAACTGGGGATTCAGTTGAATCAGCATAATTTTGCACAAACAAAAGGGTTTTCCCCTGTTGAAACATCAAAGCCGGGTATTTATGCATGCGGTGTTTTTGAAAGCCCGAAAGATATTCCGGAAACCATGGTACAGGCTAGTGCTGCTGCCTGCATGGCATCCGGAAGCCTGGATATCCTGGATACGATACCAGCGTCTTCTGATGAACTCCTTCCGGAAAGGGATGTGACGGATCAGGAACCCAGAATTGGTGTCTTTATCTGTGACTGCGGTTTTAACATCGGTGGCGTGATCGATGTCGCAGAAATTAAAGCCTTTGCAGGAACATCACCAAACGTAGTTGTATCCGAGGTGGTTGGTCATGGTTGCAGCCGGGAGTCCATGCTGAAAATTCAATCAAGCATTGAAGCAAACGGATTGAATCGGGTCGTCATTGGCGGCTGTTCTCCCAGAACCCATGAGAAAAAATTTCAGGATATGATCCGCCAGGCAGGGTTGAACCGATACTTGCTGGAAATGGCCAACCTCCGGGACCAGGACTCCTGGGTTCACAGACACAATCCGGATCTGGCAACCAGAAAGGCCAAAGAACTGATTCAGATGGCGGTTTTCAGTGTTGCATTGCGCCGTCCTCTTACCGACCAACTGCTGCCGGTGAATAAGGATATTCTTGTTGTTGGTGGCGGAGTCAGCGGAATGAATTCGGCTTTGAGTCTGGCAGATCAGGGGTTCAAGGTTTATCTGGTTGAACAGGCGGCAGCCCTGGGCGGATTGGCGAAAAAAGTCAATCGAACGCTTACCGGGGATGATGTTCAGGGGTATCTGCAGGATCTGATAAACAGAACAATGACCCATGAACGGATCGAGGTGCTGACCGGTGCAACAATTGTCGATCACAAAGGAATGCCCGGAATGTTCACCACAGGCATACAGGTCGCCCCCCGGATGTATTACAGACAGATCCGGCACGGAGCGGCAATTATCGCCATCGGTGCGGTTGCGAACCGTCCCAAAGAGTATCTGCTGGATGAGCATAAAGCGGTAATGACCCAACTGGAATTGGACTCAATTCTTGAGAAACAGCCGGAAAAGGTAAAAGCCTGGGATCACATCGTGATGATTCAGTGTGTGGGTTCGAGAACGCCGGAAAACCCGAACTGTTCCCGTATCTGCTGTCAGACGGCAATCAAGAATGCACTGAGAATTATGGAAGCCAATCCGGAATCCAAGATTTTTGTTTTGAACCGGGATATCCGGACATACGGATTTCAGGAAGACTACTATCGAAAAGCCCGGGAAAAGGGCGTGATTTTTGTGCGATACGAAGAGGGTGATAAACCACAGGTAAAGGAAGACGGCGCCAAGGTTACGGTGGCATTCCGGGATCCGATTCTGGAAAAGCAGATTGAGATAACAGCCGATTGCTTGGTATTAAGCACCGGTATGGTTGCAAATGATGAAGCAACGGAAGATCTGGCCATGATTTTTCACCTCAACCGGACGGATGACGGCTTTTTCCTGGAGAATCACATCAAGCTGAGACCGGTGGATCTTCATGTCCCCGGATTCATGGTCGCCGGAACCGCACACAGCCCGAAGGATATCCGTGAAAGTATTGCCCAGGCAAAAGCTGCTGCCGGCCGTGCATTGACCTTTCTGGCAAAAGAGACCATCAACCTTGGCGCGGGTGTGGCAAAAGTGGATGGGAAAAAGTGTGCTGCCTGCCTGATATGTGTTCGTGCATGTCCTTATGACATTCCATTTATAAATGCGGAAGGCTATTCAGAAATCGATCCGGCCCAGTGTCACGGGTGCGGTGTCTGCGCGGCTGAGTGTCCTGCAAAGGCGATTCAGTTGATGCAGTATGAGGATGATATGATTTCTGCCGAGCTGAACGGACTTTTTGAAAGGATACTTTGATTGTAATGGGAAATTTTGAACCTGTTATCGTAGCTTTTTGTTGTCACTACTGTGCTTATACTGCGGCGGATATGGCAGGCAGTATGCGGCTCAGTTATCCTTCCAACGTGAAAATCGTGAGGGTACCCTGCACCGGGAAGGTAGATATAAAACATATTTTGCAGGCTTTTCACAAGGGAGCAGATGGTGTATACGTTGCCGGTTGTCTGGAAGGAGATTGCCATTTCAAGAATGGCAATACAAAAGCAGCCCGGCGGGTAGCACGAGCGAAAAAACTCCTGAGTGAGATCGGCATTGAGGAAGAAAGGGTGGAAATGATTACAATGTCAGCCGGAATGGGGGAACGTTTTGCCCAGACCGCCACTGATATAACAGAAAAAATTCGTAATATGGGACCCAGCCCGGTGAAAAATATCCGGGTAGGTCAAACGCAGCCGGCCTAGCGTTGGTATCCCAGAAAAGGAGAAGCAAGTATAATGATTACAGCCGAACGAAAACCAATGGAGGAGATTCTGGAATGCATCAATCCATACAATCGTATCCTTCTTGTTGGTTGCAACGAATGTGTTACCGTATGTGCCGCAGGTGGTCGAAAAGAAGTTGGATTATTGTCCACCGCTCTTCAGATGGCTTTCATGAAAGAAGGAAGGACGCTGGAAGTGAAGGAGATAACGCTTGAACGACAATGTGACCCTGAATATGTAGAAGAGCTTGTCACGCAGATCGATCAGGCTGAAGCTGTCTTATCAATGGCTTGTGGTTGCGGTGTCCAGGAAATTGCAAAGCGCTACTCAACGAAACCTGTATTTCCTGCAGTGAACACCAAATTCATGGGAGCTTCGGAGCGCCAGGGTGTATGGGCGGAAAGATGCAGGGGATGTGGAGACTGTCTTCTTGGATTGACCGGAGGGATTTGCCCCATTGCCCGCTGTTCAAAGAGACTGATGAATGGACCCTGTGGCGGATCGACCAAAGGCAAGTGTGAAATCAGTCCGGATGTCGACTGTGCATGGAATCTGATCTGGGAAAGATTAAAGGCTCTGGGCCTTGAAAAAAAATATGAAGATATAACGGCTGCCAAAGACTGGCGACCTAGCTGGCATGGTGGACCCCGTAGAATTATAAGGGAGGACATGGCAGAATGAAAACCGAAAGCACTATTGAAAAAGTATTAAAATCAGGACAACTTGTTGTAACTTCCGAGTGTGGTCCACCGAGGGGTTCAAATCCGGATAAGGTGAGGGAAAAAGCCGAATTGCTGAGGGGTTATGTTGATGGAGTCAATGTAACAGATAATCAGACGGCAATGGTTCGTATGTCCAGCCTTTCCGCTTGTATCATTATCAAACAGATGGGAATGGATCCCATTCTCCAGATGGTTTGCAGAGACCGGAACCGGTTGGCCATGCAGAGTGATATTCTCGGCGCATATGCTCATGGCATCAACACCATGTTGTGTTTGTCCGGAGACCATATCCATTTTGGGGATCATCCCATGGCGACCAATGTGTATGATATTGACTCTGTTCAAGCCATTCAAATGGTTAAAAAAATGAGGGATGAAGGAAAATTTCAGGGAGGAGCGGACATTGATACACCTCCCAAAATGTTTATCGGGGCGGCAGCCAATCCATTTGCCGATCCTTTTGAGTTGCGGGTTGCCCGATTGGCTAAAAAAGTAAAAGCAGGTGTTGATTTTATCCAGACACAGTGTATTTATAATATGGAGAAGTTTGAAACCTGGATGAAAGGGGTCTGTGACCGGGGTCTCCATAAACAGGTTGCGATTCTTCCCGGCATCACACCGATGAAGACTGTAGGAATGGCCAAGTATATGAAGAGCCGGGTTCCGGGAATGGATGTTCCGGATGAGATCGTGAAAAGAATGGGAGGCGTTCCCAAGGAGAAACAAGCGGAAGAGGGAATGAAAATCGCCATCGAACAGATTGAACGGCTGAAACAGGTGGAAGGTGTCGCTGGTTTTCATATCATGGCCATTGAATGGGAACAGAAAGTACCCGAACTTGTTGAACGGGCCGGACTTCTCCCCAGACCAAAGTTTTAACAGGTACGATTCTGATAAAGAAAAAAGTATGGATAACTGTTTTTAAAAGGAGAAAAGCCAATGAGTGATAAAAAATACATACTGGTGGTGGATGATGATCCGGATCTGGTAGAATCTGTTTCCATGAAACTGGAAAGCCATGACTTTGCAGTTGAAAAAGCCTATGACGGCGTTGAGGCTCTGGAAAAAATAAAGAAAAAACAACCGGATCTGGTTTTACTGGATGTGATGATGCCCAGGAAAAACGGCTATGATCTGTGTAATGAATTGAAGAGTGACGCTAAATTTAAAAATATTGTCGTCGTTCTTCTGACAGCCGTTGGAGATGCTGTAACCTCCACCAATTATACGCATATTGATGGTAAAACCAACATGGCCGATGATTTTATTCCCAAGCCGATTGACCTGGATAAACTGATGGAAATTATAAAGGATAACCTTTAACAAAATTTTCTGAACAGGCAGTGGGACACCAACTGAAAAAAACGGTTGGAACGGTATCCCCGGCCACGAACTTGAAAAATGATATTGAAGACAAACAGGAAACGAAATCTGCCTGGAACAGGGGGTCGTTTCCTGTTGTTTTCTTGATTGATTCATAAAGGAAAGCCTTGGCAGCCGTGGAAAAGAACAGACTCAAAGGTATCAATATCAGTTCGGAGCTTGGATTACTGAATCTTTTTGGTTTTGAGGATTTCCCGGTCTCTGTTTTCCCTCTGATTCAGGCTTTTAAAAAAAACAGGATCAACATCCCTTTTCTCTCCACCTCATTTTCCCGAAAAGAAAGGATGGCCACATCTTTCTGTTTTTCACAGAAAGATACAGGCCGGGTAAAGGAACTTGTCCGGAACCATGAAAACCTGGAGAATCATTTCTGTTTTACGGACAGCGTTGGTCTTCTTTCTGTCTTTCCGCACAGCTCCAGTCTGCATTTGTTGGGCAGCACGCTTTCAGCTTTGGGACAGGCAAATCTTTCCTTAATCGGTATGGCATCGTCTATATCCTCGCTGGTATTTGTTTTGAAATATAATGAACTGGAAAAGGCGGTTGATTCCCTGAAAATCTGCTGTCTCTCACCGGACAGCATACATAGGATAACATGGCAGGCAAGCTGAAAAACATGCTGGAAACATCGGCGGTTTATTGGGAACCAAAGATCAAGAC
>CAMBQS010000009.1 GCA_945870015.1 Desulfocicer vacuolatum DSM 3385 | reverse complement strand
CACGTCGGGGTATCCATCGATTTTATCGAAGAAATGATCCAGAAAGAAAAAACTTCCATTATATTTATTACCCTGCTGATTGTCCTTCTGGGTATCATCCTGTCGGTCATTATGGGTTTTCAATATTCCATACCGATTTCAAAACTGATGATTGCCACCAGAGAAACCAGTAATGGCAACTATCGCCACAAGGTTATCCTGAAACGGAATGATGAACTCGGCAATCTCGCGACGGCTTTCAATGAGATGAATGAAAAACTCTGGAAAAATTCCCTGATGCAGGAATCTTTTGGGAAATATGTCGGCGGCGAGATCCTTGAAATGATCATGGCCAATCCCCAGAACACCTGGTTGAAAGGACATCGCAATGAAGCGACTATTCTTTTTGCGGATATCAGGGGGTTCACCTCTTATTCCGATTCAAAGGAACCGGAACAGGTTGTTGCCATGCTGAATAAATATTTTGAAATTGCGACCAATGCCATTCTTGAATACGGTGGATATGTTGATAAATTTGTCGGTGACGCGGTATTGGGTGTTTTCGGTGTCCCGGTTTATCGCAAAAATCATGTGGAAAGAGCGGTAAAGGCGGCATTCCGGTTACAGCAGAAGTTGCAGGAAGCGAGCAAAACTGATAACAAATTGTATGCTGCTGTGGGCATAGGCATTGATACCGGGATTGTTGTTTCAGGCAACATCGGATCGCAAGCCAAAATGGAATATACGGTGATCGGCGATAGTGTCAACGTGGCATCCCGGCTGAACGGGCTTGCCAGGTCCGGTGAAATTATCATCAGCAGGAATGTCGTTTCCATAATAGAGGAAATCATTGAAATTGAGGCGTTGCCGGTCCAGAATATAAAAGGCAAAACACAACCGATCGAGGTATTTAAGGTTTTGAATATTCATGAAAGGCCGAATGTTACGATTTAAATTACAATATCCAGTGATTCTCTTAATTTTTACCCTGCTGATTCCCCTTCTTTTTTCCGCATGTTCATCCATCCCAAGGGAACACAAATTGAATGATTTCGTTATCGTCCATACCACGGATGCGGATTCTCCGGATCAACTGGCCTTGCAATACCTGAAACACCCATCTGAAAAATGGCGGATACTGGATTTCAACCAGACAGACTCCCTGGTTCCCGGAAAGGATATTGTCATTCCCCTGAAACCTTATAAACTTGGAGGGATATCGGCTGAAGGATATCAGACCATACCTGTCCTTGCCTACAGAGGATTTGCCCATGAGGCATCCGAAATGCCTTTTGAAAAACAGATGGCGTATCTGAAAAAAAAGGACTTCCAGGTTATCTCCATAGACCAGCTTTATCCTTTTTTGGAGTTCAGGGATAACCTTCATGAAAAATCGGTTCTGCTGATCATCGACAGCACAGACCAAAGCATATATGATCATGCTTTTCCCATACTCCGGAAATATCAATTCCCCGCAGTTGTTTTCATCACGCCGGACCAGGTTGGAAAGGAAAAAATGCTGAACTGGGAGCAGATTACCCGGATGTCGGAAAACAGAATCCAGATCCAGTGCAGGATACAAAATGATGAATACCGATTCTCTCCGGACAGCACTTTTTATGGATATTTTCAGAAACTGAGCAAAGCAGTTGAACAGGCAGCCGACCTTATGGACAAACATCTCAATAAAAGATGCGGCTTCTTCCTCTATCCACCTGGAAATCACGATTCGCTCATCGTCCATATTCTACAAAAAGAAGGCTTTCAGGGCGCATTCATGGATCAGGAAGGCGACAATCCTTTTTTTACGAATCCTTATGGAATTCATTATTCCCAGGTATCCCAGGATTCGGATGAAAAGAAATTTGAAACATTATTAAAGGTTTTTGAAAAACATAAAACAGAATGACTCCGCGCCTTCACCATATAACCATCATCCTTTTGTCTGTTTTATGGATTGCGGGATGCGCACATTTTTCAGAGCCATTTACTGAATCTGGTTCTGGAGTGCCCAATTCCGGTGATTATCTGGAAAAGGCCGAGCAACAGATACAAAAGGACGAACTTCAGCTTGCCATCCGTTTTCTGGAAATCGCATGGCAACTGGATCCTGAAAATAAAAAAATACCGTTGAAAATAAACATGGTAAAAGATGAGATTTTCAAAAAAGCAGACCATCATTTCAAAAAGGGATCGGCTGCCCTGGAACGTCATGACCGGTCAGAGGCATGTAAAGAGTTTTTAACCGTACTGCGCTATTTCCCGGAACATAAAGCAGCCCTGAACTGTCTGAAAAATAAAATCTCGCCGGAAACCCATTTTACCTATTCTGTTCAAAAAGGGGATTCCTCCCGTGCCATCGCAGAAAAAGTTTACAAAAATGCGGACCTGGCTTTTCTGGTTGAATACTTTCTCCCATCCAAAAAACAGGAAGGAGAATCATCCCTCTGCCTGATCCATCTACCTGTCCTGGAAAAAAAATGGATGCAGCATCCCCGCCGGGAAACGTCAACGATCGCAACCGTGAAGTCAAAACCGGAGAACGAAAAGAACAATCCAAAACAGGCACTGGCAAAGCAGCTTTTTGAAAAAGGAAAATATGAAAAGGTCATCCCCATTACACAGGAGATGGTTGAAAAAAACCCGGATGATCCGGAGGCGATGAAACTGTACAACTACTCCTGCTATTATGAAGGAAAACGATTATTCAAAAAGAAAAAGTTGATATTGGCCATGACAATGCTGAATCAGGTCACAATGGATCTGACAGAGATGGATCAATTGAAATCCGATCTCAGAATCGCGATGCAGAACCAATCCGAGGTCCATTATCGACGCGGCGTTACTTTTTTTGTAAATGAAGACCTGGAAAAAGCCATCACCGAGTGGGAAAAGTCCCTTGCACTGGCACCGGAAAATCAGAAAGCCCGGAAGGCGATTGAAAATGCAAGCAATCTCTTACAAAAACTGGAAGGCGTTCAATAGAAATCAAAACGTCCGACAGCTATCAATGGAAGGAAGAAACCGATCATGAAAATATTAATTTGCGGAAAAGGCGGAAGTGGGAAAAGCACCCTATCTGTTCTGATTGCAAAAAAACTGAATACCATGGGATACAAAGTTCTGCTGGTGGATGCGGATGAATCCAATTTCGGACTGCACCGGCTGGCCGGCATGCCCCTGCCCCAGGATATGATGACCAATCTGGGCGGGAAACAGGCATTCAAAAACAAAATGAACCAGACCTTTCCTTCAGACAGCAAACCGTTCAGCCGGAAAACAGAGATCCATGAGCTGCCGGAGATCTGTGTCACGGAAGCCAATGGAATCCGGCTTGCGGTAATCGGAAAAATCCACCACTATGGTGAAGGATGCGCATGTGCCATTGGAATGTTGTCCAAGCAGGTTCTGTCCAGTCTGGCAGTTGAAAAAAAGGAGATTGTCATTGTCGATACCGAGGCCGGCATCGAACACTTTGGACGAAAAGTGGATGCGGAATGCGACCTGATTCTCGGTGTGATCGATCCAACCTATGAATCCCTGATGATGTCCGGGAAAATTCAGGAGATGGCCAAACAGGCAGGAGTAGACTTTTATTTCATCCTGAACAAGGTGGATTCACGGATTGAGGAGACCATGATCAACAATTTTGACCGGGAAAAAGTAATCGCAAGGATTCCGCAGAATGAACAGGTTTTCATGGAAAGCTTTCAGGGATCGGCTCTGACGGCAGACCTTCCGGCCATTGATCCGATCTGTCAAGTGATCCATACAATCAAACAGAATGAAAAGTAAGGGGTTATGATGAGACAAGGGCCAATGCAGGTATCGTACAGATTTGATTCCAATTTTACAAAACTGGGAAAACAGCTCCTGATTTTCTACGGGGTAATCTATGTGCTTGAGCTGATCTGCGAACACTGGCTGAATATTCCTGTTGTGGCGTTTCTTCAACTCTATCCATTGCAGCATCCGGACTTCCGGTTCTGGCAGGTCATCACCCATCCCTTTATCCATGATCCATCTGCACCGATCTCATTCCTCATCAACAGTATTGTCTTTTACTTTTTTTCCGGTTCAATCGAGTCTTCACTGGGCACCAGACGATTCCTGATCCTTTTCTACAGTTCCGCTCTGGGAAGCGCAGTCTGCGGATTGCTGCTCAGCTCTGTTGCCGGCTTCAGTCAACCATTTATGGGAATGCTTTCCAGCCTTCTTTCACTTGTGGTGATTTTTGGCCTACTCAACCCGGAAACCAGCATCCTGTTGTTTTTTGTACTGCCGGTTAAGGCAAAATACATCAGTTATGGAACCATACTGATCACCATCCTGACCTTTCTGGCCAAGGCAAATCCATATGGAGCGTATCATCTGGGAGGAATATTGGCTGGATGGATGTACTGGATCGGCCCTGAACATTTTTTCAGCGTAAGCCGCCTGCATATGCATTATCTGGAATGGCGGTTAAAGAAAAAAAAATCCCGCTTCCGGGTGATCCATGGTGAAAAAAAAGATAATGACAAACCAACACTGCATTGATTTTTCCGGCCAGGAGAAACCACCCAATGTCCGTTCCCCCTTTGATTGAAAACAGCTTTCACTTTTTCGTAGATCTGTTTTTTGCCGGATGGTCCCAGCCGGTCCCGGCCCTGGCAAAACTCCGGAACTGCAAAATTGTCTCCCACAGGGGGGAGCATGATAACCGGACGGTTATTGAAAACACCATGCAGGCATTTGATATTGCACAAAAGGCCGGTGTGTGGGGCATTGAGTTAGACATCCGCTGGACAAAAGATCTTTATCCGGTTGTTTTTCACGATCCGGATCTGAGCCGTTTGTTTCATACAAACCGTAAAATTTCCGATCTCTCACGGGATGAACTACAACAGGATTTCCCGATGATCCCAACCCTTGCGGATGTGATTCAAAAATATGGAAAAACCCTCCACCTGATGGTGGAGATCAAGGAAGATGTCTACCCAAACCCGGAATATCAGAATCAGGTGCTGAAAAACCATTTCAGCTCTTTAGCACCTGAAAAAGACTTCCATATCTTATCCCTGTGCCCGGAGATGTTTTCCATCCTGACTTTTGTTCACAAATCTGCATTCCTTCCGGTATCGGAAATGAATTTTATCCAGTTGAGCCGTCTGGCATTCAAAAATCAGTACTGCGGAATATCGGGTCACTATCTGTTTCTTTCCAACCAGCTTTTAAAAAAGCATCGGAATATCGGCCAGAAAATCGGTACGGGTTTTGTCAGCTCCCGGAATGTCTTGTGCCGGGAACTGAACCGGGGCATAGACTGGATTTTTTCAAATCATGCAGTCAGATTACAGAACATGCTCAATGAAATGATTGGACAAGCTGATTCCCAGAAATGCGAATCACATGTTGAATAGATATGGCATTTATGGAGAAAATAGTTGTAATGCACTCGCAAAACGTTTACTTTGTCCTTACATTTAAGGACACAGGAGCAGGAGGTGATTTATGAGTACCACAATTTCAGTAAGGATTCCTGACAACCTTGCTATAAAACTATCTGAAATATCACTAGAAACTGAGCGGCCGAAGTCTTTTCATATTCAAAAAGCCTTGGAGACATATTTAAATGAGCTTGCCGACTTACAAGTTGCCTTTGATCGGTTGAACGATGCTTCTGATCCAGTTATTTCCCTTGCAGTTATGAGGAAAGAGCTTGAGTTATAAGATCGCATTCAAAAAAACAGTCACTCGTGATCTAAAAAAAATAGATAAAAATCAAGCCGATAAAATTTTACAAAAAATCGAACAGGAGCTACCTGATAAAGCAGATAATTTCCCCGGATTGACCGGAAAATTTTCAGGCCTGCGTAAATTTCGGATTGGAGATTATCGAGTAATTTATTCAATAGTTGATGATACAGTATTGATTTTAAGGATTAGACATCGGCGAGAAGCATACAGATTGAAAATATAATCACACAATCGTATCGGACGTGAACGGTTGGCTATCGCTGATAAACCAAGAAATCCAACGGCAAGCCTTTATTATCAAGTATCGCTGATCATTTTGAACCGCTGGAGATGATCCAGGAAGATCATTTTTACTTATTCAATTGCAGCGCAGCATCCCTTCCTTTTTCTTCATCCACAAAATAAAAAAGAACGGCTCCGATGATAAAAAGCAATATAACGGAAGCGATGCTGTATCTGGCGGATAACTGGCCGACAGCATGGATCTGTTCCTGGGTTGGTGAAGCCGGCATGAGAAGATTCCGGGCAGCCAATCCCACTACGCCCATCAATGTCGGACCGATGATGGCGGCAAACTTGCCCAGCATGTTATAAAAACCGAAGTATTCGGCACTCTGCCCCTTTGGAATGAGTCTGGCAAAAAAAGACCGGCTCAGGGCCTGAATTCCTCCCTGAACCAGCCCGATGGCAACCGCAAGGATATAGAATTCATTTTTGCTGGTGATCATGGCTCCCCAGACAGTGATTGCCATGTAAATGAAGATCGCAAGATAAATGGACTTTCGCACCCCCCATTTTTCACCCAGAATCCCAAAAACAATCGCAGCCGGAAACCCAACGAACTGAACCACCAGGAGGGCGACAATCAGATCCTTGGATTCAAATCCCAGGGATATTCCATAGTCTACCGCCATCCGGATAATGGTGTCTACTCCGTCAATATAGAACCAGTAAGCCAGAAGAAAAAGCAGCACGGTTTTTAATTGCCGCACCTTCTGAAAGGTTTCATACAGTTGAAGAAATCCTTCCCGGATCACACCCAGTGTGAGTTTTTTCCCTTCGGATTCTTCCGGAACCCATACGAGGATGAAAACCGTGAATACTCCCCACCAGACCGCAACGGAGAGAAAAGAATACCGGACAGCAGTGGCTGCATCCGGCAATCCGAATGTTTCCGGCATCAATGTCATAAGCACATTGACCAAAAAAAGAAGACCTCCGCCCAGATATCCCAGTGAAAATCCAAAACTGGAACAGAAATCCATTTCATTCTCTGCTGCCACATCCGGGAGCAGAGAGTCATAAAACACATTGCCTCCGCAGAATCCGACGATTCCGCAGGCATACACGAAAATGGCCAGCTCCCACTCCCCTTTTTCAATCATGAATAAAGATGCAGTCGACAATACGCCCATATATGCGAATAGTGTCAGGAATTTTTTCTTGGCAGACCCTCTGTCTGCGATTGCTCCCAGAATTGGTGCCATCAGGGCCACAAAAAGGCTGGCCATTGAATTTCCAAATCCAAGCCTTGCCGTACTCAGATTCACATCCGCGCCAAAGCTCCAGTACTGTTTAAAAAAAATAGGGAAAAAACCAGCCATTACAGTGGTGGCAAAAGCGGAATTCCCCCAGTCATACAAAGCCCATCCCCACACTTTTTTGCTCTTTGGCAGCACGGATTCCTCCTTCAAAATCTTACGGTTATAAAACTTCTATGGTCATACAAATTCGTTTTTGTTTTGGGATTGTGGGTCTTTTGCTGAATCATTCACCTCATCCAGAACTCTTCTAACCATATTGATCATATCGGATTTGATCACCGGCTTCATCAATAAACCTTTTATTCCCAGCGCCTTAATCCTTTCGCTGTTGATTCTCTCGCTGAATCCGGTACAAACGATAATCGGGATATCCGGTCTGATGGATAGCAATTCTCCAGCCAGATTTTCTCCGGTCATTTTCGGCATGGCCATGTCGGTAATCACCAAATCGAAAATCTCCGGATCATGCCTGAATGCTTCCAGTGCTTCCACGCTGCCGGTTCGGGAAATCACCTGATAGCCAAGCCGTTCAAGAATTTTTTTTTCAAGCCGGACAATGGACTCCTCATCATCGACCAGCAAAATCGTTTCCGTACCGGCCGGATTCTTGTTCCATGGTTCGGCCTCTTTTATTTCATATGGCTGCTCCATGATCGGCAGATATATCAGAAATGTTGTCCCCTTTCCTATCTCACTGAAAACCTTGATATCTCCCTTGTAGGCCTTGACGATTCCATATACTACGGAAAGCCCGAGACCAGTGCCCTTGCCCTGCTTCTTGGTGGTAAAATACGGCTCGAATATCTTATCCATTACTTCCGGTTCAATGCCGCAGCCTGTGTCGGAGATGGACAACATTGCGAGCCTCTCCGGTTCATGGAGTTTACCGGATAGTCCTTCACCACCGGAACCAGTTTCCTTGAGACTTATAATAATCTTCCCTTCTGTTTCTTCAACAGCATGGTAGGCGTTTGTGACCAGGTTCATGACAATCTGATGAATCTGTGTCGGATCTGCCATTACCGGGCCGCAACTGTCCTGAATTTCCTGAATGATTTCAATATTCGATGGAATCGTTGAACGGCTTAATTTTATAACTTCTCTGAGTATCTGCTGAATTCTTACCGGAATGATTTTCTGTTCAGACTGACGGCTGAACACAAGAATCTGCTTGACCAGATCGCTCCCTCTTTTCCCGGCGTTTAATATTTGCTGAACATTTTCATATTCCGGGCTGCCTGGATATAAATCTTCCAGCATCAGTTCAGACAGGCCGATGATGGGAGATAATATGTTGTTAAAATCATGGGCAATGCCTCCGGCCAGATTCCCGATGGATTCCATCTTTTGCGCCTGCTGAAGTCGTTTTTCAATCTGTTTACGTTCCGTCAGATCCCGGACAATCGAAACCCACCCTGTTCTTTCATCCGCATTATTTTTCAATTCCAGTACTGTATGTTCTGATGGAAAAACAGTTCCGTTTTTCCGTTTCATCGAGAATTGGAAATCACTTAAATGGCCGTCTTTTTGAATTGCATCCGATAGCATCTGCTGGAATATTTTCAGATTCGATTGGTTGATATGCAACTTGTCAACGGTTTCATGGAACATCTCATCGGCCTGATATCCAAAAATCTTTGCGGCTGCAGGATTGCAATCCAGTATCCGCGCAGGGAGACCCGCATCCAGAACAAAAATCGCATCCAGTTGGCTGTTGAATATTTTCTGAAACCGTTCGGTGGATTCCCAGAGCGCTTTTTCCGTCAGCTTTCTTTTGGTCACATCCACAAAAAAGCAGGCGAATTGATTCTTCGCCGGTCTGAAAGCCGTCACCTGAAAATAACGGCCGATTTCCTGCGAATAGTTTTCAAAAAAAACCGGGTTCCCTGTCAATGCAACCTGGCCATATGTTTCGATCCAATAGAATTCTGTTTTTGGCATCACCTCCAACACGCTCTTCCCGATCAGGGACACCCCCTGTAAACCGGTCATGCGTTCAAAAGCCGGATTCACGGCAATAAAACGGTAATCAACAGGATGTCCTTTTTCATCGCGAATAATCTCATGGAGAGCAAATCCGTCAATCATTTCCCGGAACAAAGTCTGGTAATTCTGCTCTGCCTGATATTTGTCAGTGATGTCCTCAACCGTAGCCACCATGCCTTCGAATGTACCTTGGGCATCCAGCAAAGGAGCGGAATTGATGGACAGCAGTACCTGCTTGCCGCCAGGCCCTTCAATCGCATGCCTGATCCCGAAAACCGGTTTTCCTGTTTTTTGAACAACCGCAAAAGGCAGATTTTCTTTTGGAAACGGGTCTCCATTGAAATCGGTAATTTTCCATTCAGGCTCATTATAGAATCTTCCGGTACCATCCTTCTGCCGGATTCCGAGAATTTTCTCCGCCTGCTGATTTGCGTAAATGGTCAGACCCCTGGCGTCGACACGCACGATACCGGCAGGGCTGGTTTCCATGGTCAGCTTAAACCGCTCCTCACTTTCCCGCAATGCAGCTTCCGCCTTATTCCGGGCTTCATTCTCCCGGACAATTCCCCAGGCTTTCAGACCAAAATATAAAAAAAAGACTCCTCCCAGAACAATCAAAATAAAAATAAAAATCAACTTGTGGTACAAACCCACCAGTGTTGCCAGCACCTCATCTTCACTGGATGCAACAACAATTGACCAGAAGCTGTCTGCGATTTTAATGGGTACATACACAGCATGTTTTTTGATGATTTTCGTTTGCTGGTTTCGGATCTGATTATAAGTGTAAGTGGTCTTCCCCTTCCGGCCTTTTAGCATCTCGTTGGCCATGGAGATGATATCAGGAAACTCCTTGCAGTTTTCAAAAACAGATTTGCCTGTGTGCCCTGGAACCGGGCAATAGAGTTCAACTCCTTCGCTGCTTGTCATCCAGGCATACCCGGTAATGCCGATTCTGATGTTCTCAAGAAAAAATTTTGAAATGGACTGAAAATCAATCAAAATCCCGAGCGAGCCATAAAATTTTTTATCCTTAAAAACAGGAACATGTAAAGCAATTCCACAATGATTCTGAACAGCGTTGATCACATCACTGACAACAGGTTTCTGGGTTCTCAATATTTTTTGTATATGTTTCTGGCGGGAAATATCTTTACCAATGAGCGCCTCATGATACGGCGCTGTATAAACAATCGCCCCGGATTGATCCACACGAGTGATGGCCAATAATTCGCTGGTGTTGATTTTTAAGGCAAAGTCAAGTTCCCGCCTTCCCTCATCATCCAGATCAATGACATGTTCCGACCTGGAAATCTGAGTGAGATGCTCAACTGTTTTGGCAAAAAAATCCTCAATCCCGATCCGGGCCTGACTGGCATGAAGCAACTGACGGGAGTTGAGTTCATCAATGGCTTTTTCTTTGGCATCCGTATAAATCATCCAGAAAAGAGAGGAACAAAGGCAAAACCAAAGAATGAGAAATCCGAACAGGACTCTATGTTTCATCTTGCTCTCCAGACCACACCACATTACCTTTGTGGATGACCAGCATGCGTGAACGAACGAAATAGAAATTTCTATCAGGATGAAATACCATATCAGATGAACAAAAAAATACAAGATTTCGTTTGATGCAAAAACCCTGTTCAACGTTTGATCCGGATC
Organism: Desulfocicer vacuolatum DSM 3385; assembly: GCA_945870015.1. Lineage (GTDB taxonomy): Bacteria > Desulfobacterota > Desulfobacteria > Desulfobacterales > SURF-7 > QZKS01. The sequence goes on along the minus strand of CAMBQS010000009.1, from coordinate 11,226 downwards.
GCTGTCCTGAGATTGCTTATCTCACAACGCAGCGTGATAATTTACCTGTTCGATTAATGGGTCAGATAAAAAGGAGGGAAGCCTGATTTCAAAACATGTACCTGCTTCCAGTGATGATAAAAACGATACTTGTCCTTTGAGAAATTTTTCGGTCAGGAGTTTGATACTGTAAGTTCCTACTCCGCGTCCGGCACCTTTTGTTGAAAACGAGCGATGAAACATCTGAAGCTGCTGATCAAGGGGAATGACGGCCGGGTTTGCTACCCGTATTATAAATTCCTGTTTGCCCCGGGAAATTCCGATTCTGACGATATCCCCGGATATGGATGCCTCGATTGCGTTCTTGACCAGATTCGTCAGCACCCGATGAAGCAGAACACTATCTGTTACGCATTCATAATTATCCGGCTGTACTTCGCAGGAGAGACACACCTGATGATGAAGCGACTGCTCTTTGAATAATTCCACAGTCTGAAGAACTTCTGTTTCAATATTGATTTTTCGCAGAGTGATTTGCAGTTCCCCCTGTTCAGCAGATAAAAGAATCCGTTGCGACTCGATTTCTTCAATCAATCTGGATGAGGCCATTTTAAGCAGACCCGGCCAATCTTCAAGATCCTTCATTTGCTCATCCACTACCATGCTGGACAGGCTGCTGATGTTGGCGGCTGTATTCAGTATGTCATGAAAAAAAATTCGTTCCAGAACGTGTCTTCGTTTTTCATGACTGATATCCACCATGTGAACCATAAAATAGAAATTTTTCTGAATCCTGAAAGGGGAAACACTCACGGTCATATCATAGGAAACGATCTTTCCGTTTGATCCGGTCATGATCCGCGCTTCTTTTCCAGCAGGCTGGTCAGTTCTCTGACATTCAAGAAATGCGGCCAGGCATCCACACACGCAGCAGTGAACGGAGGTTCCGCAGCCCGAAGGTTCATTTGAATGAATGCAGTTGAACAACTCCCCCGGTCTTTTCCCGATAATCTTTTCCAGGTCATGCGAATTCAAAAGTCGCAGCACGGAACTGTTGGCAAATATCACCTGGCGGTATTTGTTCAAAATAAAAACCGGATTTAGTATGGTGTTCATCACCTCCTGAACAAAAGGCAGCCCTGAAATCCGGTGAAAAGCGCCCCTTATTTTTTCAGAGGGAAGTCTTTTGAATTCAACATATTCAGTCTGAAGGTTGTTGCTCAGCATCCTGTTCCTTTCACTAAAAAAATAAGTTATCATCCTGTAAAAAAAAACCAGAACTGACTCTGTCACAATCTCCATCAGGATGGTTTGCTCCTGACCTTTTCTCAATTGATTTTAAATTTATCGACAAGGCTCACAAACTGTTCAGCCAGTTCCGAAAGCTCCTGAGCGCCATGAGTGACTTTTGAGCTGCGGCTTGCCATTTCATTCGCAGCGCTGCTGGATTCACATATGTCTCTTGTAATCTCGCCGGAAACCTTACTGCTCTGGGCCACATTTTCATTGATTTCAAATATGCTTTGAGAAGCCTGTGACATATTCGTTGCGATCTCTTTGGTTGTTATGGACTGCTCTTCTATCGCCGTTGCAATGATAGAGACTATCTCATCAATATCATTGATCACGGTTGTTATTGCATTGATCACAGCAACCGCACTGGATGTCGTATCCTGAATTCCATGAACCTTGTCCTTGATCTCACTTGTGGCCTTTGCAGTCTGACGAGCAAGCTCCTTGATTTCATTGGCAACCACCACAAACCCTTTTCCAGCATCGCCTGCCCTTGCAGCTTCGATTGTTGCATTTAATGCCAGAAGATTGGTCTGTTCGGATATTTCGGTGATCACCTCTGTAACTTGTCCGATTTCCTGAGCTGAGATTCCCAGCCTCCCGATCTGCGCAGATGCATTTTCCGCTTCTTTAACCGCATCACCGGCTATATGTCTGGCCTTTTCCGAGTTTTTCGCAATCTCAAGAATGGTTGTAGTCATCTCTTCACACCCAATCGTTACGGTTTTCATATTTCCGGAAGCTTGCTCCATGGCGCTTGCCATGGATGCCAGATTGGAAGTCATCTCTTCTGCCGCAGCGGCGACCTGGTTGGACTTGGCAGATGTCTGCTCCGCATTTTGCAGCATCCCTTTGGACACACTCGTCAATTCCGATGATGAAGCCGTTAGCAACTGCGATCCAGATGACAGCTCACGGACAATCCGGCCCAGACTGGACACGGTACGATTCAATGCGTTTGCCAGCGTACCAATCTCATCTTTCTGTTCAATGTGCAGCGAATCAGTCAGGTCTCCGGAGGCCACTTTTTCAGCTAAAAATACACTCTGCTTGATTGGTTTGATAATTTTGGAAACTGCCAAAAAAATAAATACCAGGCTAACTACAGCGCAAGCCAGAAAAACCAGTGCAATCTGTGCCTGTATATTGTAGATATCACTCAAAATATTATCAGTATAGATACCGGTTCCGATAATCCATCCCCATGATTCAATCTTTTTGACGTATGAAATCTTCGGCTCAGAATAGATAGAACCGGGTCTGGTCCACACATGGCTGACAAAACCTTCATCTTTTTCCTCACAGAGTTTTGCCATTTCCATGAACACTCTTTTTCCGTTTGCATCCGTGATCTGACCCAGATCTTTCCCATTTAATTCCGGATTAAATGGATGCATGATCATTCTGGGAATCCAGTCACTGATCCAAAAACAGGAATTGTCCCCATATCGAATTTTTTTTATCTCCTGAGCAGCTTTATATTTGGCTTCTGTCAAAGACAATTTTCCGGTTTTCACCTTACTCTCATATTCACCAATGAGCGAAGTGACTACCTCGACAATGTTTTTTATAGAATCTTTTTTGTGGGAAAGAATGGTTTTTTCCATGGCCGGAATGATGTAAAACAGGATTATCATCATAAACAACAGAATCGTAGCCAAGGATATCCCGATCATTTTGATAAATAATTTTACATCATGAATTGATTTCACCCGCATAATGGCCCTCCGGATTCTAACCAGTAATAATGACATATTTCATTCAGGGTATCAGAAAAGATTTCATGGCCTTATTGAAAGCCATCGAATTTCTCCGTTCCATACAACAGAAAACAGCACGTCATGGGACATGCCCCTTCCTGATGTTGATAGCAGTTAATTGAAATAATTGAAATTTCAGGGAAGTTCAGCAGATTCAGCGAATAAGAAAACGATTGAATTCGTTTGTATGATAGATCAATTCATGAGAAAGTGTCAATATCCGTTTTCAAATGATTGCCCCCTATCTACAAAACAGTAGCATTGATCAAACTGATTTCAGGTGAATTGGATTGAAAATTGACCAGTTGCTTCTGGGATTGGTTTGGTATTTTCAAAATTTGACCTGCACTGAGCCTGTTATGCGACAGATGGTTAATTTGCCGGATTGCCAGGACAGATGTTCCATATTTACGCGCAATTCCCCACAAGGAGTCTCCCTGTTTCACGCGATGAGCAAGTAACTCTTTCTGAACAACAACAAAGGAAGAAACCGGAAGATTTTTGACATTTGCCAGCAGTAATGATGCGCTGTTCAACGGAACCCGCAACAGATATTCATTCCCAGGCAGGATTTTATGACGAAGTTCGGGATTCAGATCCGCAATCACCTGTTCAGGCAATGCCATTGCTTTTGCCGCATCCTTCAGATGCAACTGTTTCCGAATCATTACGGATTCATATTCCACGGGCGAGTCGACCATAATTTTTTCAAGCCCGTATTTTTCAGGATGATTGATGATATGCAGACATGCCAGAAACCTTGGAACATATCGAGCGGTCTCATTGGGCAACTTTTCATATAAATCCCAAAAATTATCCAGATAATTTACATTCTGTCTCCGGATAATTCGTAGCACCCTTTCCTCTCCGCAGTTATAGGCAGCCAGCACTGTGGCCCAGTCTCCAAAAAGCTGATGAAGTTCTTTAAGATAAAGAATGGCGGCGATGGTGGCTTTTTCCGGATCCATCCGTTCATCAATAAAGGTGTCTCTGTTCAGACCGAATTTGTATCCTGTGGACGGTATGAACTGCCATAATCCCAATGCCCTTGCCTTGGACAGCGCCCTGGTTTTAAAACCGCTTTCGATCAGGGGAAGCCAGGACAGTTCAGCAGGCAGACCAGCCGCTTTTAACTCTTCCACAATCTGCTTTCGATACTGCCCGGATCGTTTGTAGGATTCCAGAAAAAATTTTCTCTCCCGTCCGGTAGTAAAGGAATCAATCTCTCTTTGGGTATATTGATTCAATGTTATCGGGATGGCCTTATGGTTCCCGGTGACAACAGAACCCTGAGCAGCATAAATTTCCAATATCCGTTTGGATATCATGAAACGAATATCCTCCTTCTGCTGCATCAGATTGGGTAGAAGATCCGTATTGACATCTACGATCAAAAAATAAGCCTGGTCCAGTTCTTTCAGCGCATCATCCAGTTTTCCCTGCTCCCGGAAGTTATGGGCATTTTTACAATGCTCAAGCGCTCTATCCAGGATGCCCTGGGATTTGTTTGGTTCCATTCCTGTTGAATCTTCCCGGACTTCCGGATCTATAAACGGTTTTTCGATCTTAGACAGGCTGTTTCCGGCTTCCGGTTCCTGAATCTCTCCAGGGTATTTGGAAATGATATTGGTGTCTTCATCATCCACCAGCATGATATTCTGCGGAAGCCCGAAGATCTTATTTTTCACATTAAAGTTATCAGAAGGACCGGCCAGATAAAGGCTATGAGTACAGCCGGTAAAATTTAGAATAATCGTCACGAACAAGATCGGATATGATAAATACTTCATGGAATTTATTCCTCTTTGCGTATGAATTCACAATCTTTATGCGGTTACTTTGTTCAAATTACGTGCCATAGGATATTGTATCTTTCCATGGCTCACCCAAAAAATAACCGTTTTCTCCATAACGTTCTAAAAATACTAAATATTAACAAAGACATGCCCCGGCATATTTATATGAATCCTCTGCCCGCTTACTCAAAAAACAGAAATGGAAGCCGGTGTCATTTTTTATTCACAGGGTATAAAAAAGAATACTATGTTTCCTGATCTGGAAATATAACCGGAAATGCTCGGGTTTCTATAAAAAAGGAATGGGTAAAAAGCGTTGCAACCCGGACCTGGAAAGTGATAATAGAAATCTGCTTGTTTGTTTTAATCGAACGTCCGATTGGCATTTTTTATGAATATTGTCCTTGAAGTCAAAAATCTTACAAAACACTATTCCAACATCCAGGCGGTAAATGGTGTTTCATTTTCCATTGAAGAAGGAACCTGTATGGGCCTTCTTGGACCGAATGGAGCAGGCAAAACCACGACGATTGAGATGATTGAAGGCATTCGATCAATGACTTCAGGTGAAATTCTCTATAAAGGAAAACCCAGAGGAGCTGATTTTCGAAAAGAAACAGGGATACAGTTTCAAAATACCGAATTGCCGGATTATTTATCTGTCTTGGAAACCCTTGAAACTTTTCGAAATCTCTATGGCCGAAAATCCGATATCCGCGAATTGATCAAAATCTGTCATCTAGAGCCGATTTTAAAGCAGGATAACCGGAAAATTTCCGGTGGACAAAAACAGCGGCTTCTGCTTGCCATGGCGCTTGCCAACGACCCGGAACTGATCTTTCTGGATGAACCGACTACCGGACTCGACCCTCAGTCCAGGAGACATCTCTGGGATATTGTTTATCAGATCAAAGAAAAAAAGAAGACCGTCATCCTGACCACACACTACATGGAAGAGGCTCAGATATTGTGTGACAGGGTTGCCATCATGGATTATGGAAAAATCATCGCCGACGGCCCGCCGGAAAAACTCCTGAATGAGCAGTGCAATAACACAACGATCATTCTTGCATCGCCGCCGGATGACGATATTCTGGATCGTGTTTCTTCCAAATGGATCAAAATTCAAGATGGTGTTGAAATCTATACAGAAAACCTGAACCAAAGCATAAAAATTCTTTTGGACAACAAGGTCGATCTTTCAAACATGACAGTCCGGCCCCAGAACCTGGAAGATCTGTTTTTAAAACTGACCGGAAAAAAACTGAGAGCGTAGAATACGATTTTATTATGATCAGAAGAATCTGGACCATATTCAAAGCAAGAAATAACGAATTTTTCCGGGATCATGCCGCATACGGCTGGAATCTGCTGTTTCCTTTCCTGGTTATTATCGGGTTCAGCATCATGTTCAATGAAAAGCAGCAGGTCCTTTACAAGGTCGGTGTTGTTTATGAACAGGCGTCCAATCAAAATATGAATGCGGAAAAGATTGCGGGATCTAAGACCGATGATACTCAACTTCTTCTGTTTAAAAAATCAAAATATACTGAATTTATCGATTTTCCCGTTTTTCAAACCGCCCTGGACAAACTCAAGCACCATCGAATTGATTTTTTGATCAATCCGGCTACCAGACAATACTGGCTCAGTACTACTTCTCCCAAAGGGTATATGGTTGAAAAACTGCTGCAAGCCGGTCTGGCCTGCGAAACCTCTTTGTATAAACGAAAAAAAATCACCGGCAGCGAGATTCATTACTCCGAATGGCTGTTTCCGGGAGTACTGGGAATGAACATCATGTTCAGCGCATTATATGGTGTGGGCTATACCGTTGTGCGATACCGGAAAAACGGTGTACTCAAAAGATTCAGTGTAACCCCCCTGCGGCCATATGAATTCCTGGCAGCACAGATCATCTCAAGGATGTATCTCCTTACCCTGACCACACTGATCGTTTTTCTGGGATGCATGGTAATGTTTGACTTCAGATGTCAGGGATCTTACTGGAGTCTTCTGGCTGTCTTTTTTCTCGGCGGTTTCAGTATGATCTCCGTGGGGCTTGTGATTGCAGCCCGGAGCAGCAGTGAGGAGTTTGCCAATGGGATACTCAATCTGATATCCTGGCCTATGATGTTCCTCTCTGAGGTCTGGTTTTCGCTGGAAGGCACGAAACCCTGGGTAAAAACAATCTCCGCGTTTTTACCCCTGACACACCTCATTGATGGGGCAAGAAAAATCATGAATGACGGCGCTTCTCTGTATGATATCCGATATCAGATTTCCATGCTTGCGGTCATGGCTTTCTTTTTTTTCTTGGCTGGTTCAATCCTGTTCAAATGGAACGACGAATGATACGACAAAATATGGGATTGCGGCCATTCCGCCATCGGTTTTTTATCACACAAACGATGATAACAAAGTGCTACGGTTCTGTTTTGCCAAAACAGACGACACCCTGAAAAAGGCGGCGCAGATATTATGCAGGATTTAAACATCACACTGATTCAGACAGCCCTGTTCTGGAATGACCTGGATGCGAACCTTGAAATGTTTGATCAGAAGATCAATGCCATTTTGGATCATACGGATCTTATTATTCTTCCGGAGATGTTTACAACCGGTTTTTCCATGAATGCAGAACCCCTGGCTCAGGATATGGATGGAAAAGCAGTCTCCTGGCTGCTCAAAAAAGCCAGTCAAAAAAACGCAGATATCACAGGAAGCATAATCATCCGGGAGCAGGACAAATTTTATAACCGGCTGATCTGGGCCAGACCAGACGGGATGATCTTTTGCTACGACAAAAAGCATCTGTTCCGGTATGCCGGTGAAGAAAAGGTATTTACCCCGGGAACCGAACGGATTACCGTGGAACTTTCCGGATGGAAAATCCGGCCGTTTATCTGTTATGATCTACGCTTCCCGCTATGGACAAGAAACTTCAACAATCAATTTGATGTGGCCGTCTTCATAGCCAACTGGCCTCAAAAGCGGGCCCCTCACTGGAATGCCCTCCTGAAGGCAAGAGCAATCGAAAATCAGTGTTATGTTGCTGCCGTGAATATCGTGGGTACAGATGGAAACGGGCTGGCTTATCAAGGTGATTCCTGCCTGATCGATCCACTTGGAAATGATCTGGTTGAAAAAAACAGCATCCCAATAATACTAAATGCCGATTTGTCTTATAAACTCCTTGCAGATTATCGCCAATCATTTCCAGCATGGATGGATGCGGATTAAAAAAAAAGCCTATTTCTGTTTCAGTTGGTACACCGGGAAACGCTGTCTGTTTTTTTCCAGGACCGGACGCCTGTAAAGCCTATTGAATTCCATTTCTTTCCAGGCAGTGCTATTCCTTCAAATACTCCGGATTGTCCATTCAGTATCGTAAACGCATAGCAGTCACCTTCATCCAGGATCAGTGCCCTTGCGCTTAAAATTCCTTTCTGAAGCCGCTCAACATGGAGAACATGCTCTCCTGGATCAAGATCAATGGTTCTCTCGTAATCCTTTGTGAGGTCATGGGCTCCGAGCAAGCTGCCGTCTATGGAATATTGTATGTATTTGATCAAAAGATCCGGTTTTTTACTGTCCTGTGGGGCCATTCCTTTTGATTTAATTTTCAGGTGAGCGCTTTTTCTTTCATTCCCGGCATTCTGTTTTCCAGACAGGGAGGCACAAGAACAGATAAAAAAAACAACCCCAATTTCAAAAATAACAATACAGCTTATCCGGCAGATTAAAAGTTCCGCATAACTATTTCCCCATATTCGATCCATTCTCATTTTATATCCTTTGGCCCGCCAAACTCTTTTTCTCCAAAAACAATCGCCTGATAAATCTGAACCTGAATTTTATCCGGTTCCTCCTTCCAGATCATCCCCGGGGCTCCGTGCTTCTGACACAGATGGAACAAAAATTCCTCTTTATCCGGCAGTTGCTCCCAAACCTGGGGTAGAAACGTTGAACTGCCGAACCTCGTTTTCAGAATCACACCATCTTTTAGCGGACGCAGCTTCTTCAGAAGATCATCCGGGGATGTAAACTTCAGGTTTTCCGGTTCGGTCAGCACACTGATATCCAGTTTGATATCCTTGAGTTCGTCATATGTTACAGCAGGGAATCGTGAATCCTGCAATGCAGCAGCAATGGCCCGGCCCATCACATTCCGATAGAGCGGATCGGTTCTCTGAAAAATACCGATACAACCTCTCAAACCGCTTCCTTTTTTGAGCAAGGTAACAAAGCATGCCCCGTTTTCCCGAAGGTTTTTGCTTAGTCGATGTTCATCAATCCGGGGCAGATTGCCATCTTTCAGATATTGGGTAAGGGTTTTTCTTGCCAAAACAAGCAATGCTTCCTTGTCGGACTCGGAAAGTTTTTCTTCCTGTGCAGAAACACAACATAAAGGGCCAAGGCATATCATCAGCAAATAAACCAAAGCAGAAATGGTTTGTTTTTTTTCCATAGCTGTTCTCCATTCCATGAATTTTGGATCATGATACTGGAAAATAGCAAAAATTATGGATAATAAAAACCAAAATATGAAAGAATCCGTAATAAACAATATCAGGAAGGAAGCTTTTCAGCAGATAGACTGATTTCAAATAAAAAAGGCAGCGTTTTAATACGCTGCCTTTCTGTTACGCTTATAGTCCGGTAACGATTATCCTCTTCGGATACCAACCAGTCCGGTTACAGATGTTACAAAGAAAAAAACAGAGAGAACATACAGAGCTGCGGGTGTATCATGGCTTTCGCTCCCTGTTCCGATAAAACAACCTCCGCCTGAACCCGACTCTGAACTTACGTTGTCAGAGGTGCCAATGGTATCTGTAACGGTTTCTTCAAGGGATGAGAACCCCGGGCCTGAAGGATCAACAATCACGCCATTGGCTACACCATCTTCATCTCCGAATCCACCATCTTTGAGGGTAAAGGTAACCTTTGTACGGCCGTCTTTGGTATGGGTAAAAACAGTATGTTCTGAAATATCCTGCCATCCATCCTGAATGTCATGCTTAAACCATTTTGCGTTGTTCGGAAGTCTTTCAGAGAAATAGATAACCACCTCAACTTCTGCTCCGGTTTCAACCAGAAGTCTGAACCCGATCAGGTTCATCGGCATCTTTTTTGGACGATTTTCCGAATCTCCGATCAGATCCCAGTCAATGGACTGAATCATATCCACTGTTCCATCCCCGGATTCGAGTCCAACCCCGACCTGACTGCTTCCCATCGATGTACTCATGCATTTGATATCATTCTGCTGGATATCCGGGATTCCATTAAGGTCGAGGTCCACTTGTGCATCAACCTCCAGATCGTCCGGAACACCATCCTGATCTCCATCCTCGGAATCGGTGACGATACCGGTTGTAAATTCCCGTGAATCCGACCATTCAGAAGCTGTATTTGTGTTATCAAAGAAACGAACTCTCCAGAAATAGGTTGTGTTCCCATCCAGAATCAACTGCGGTACGTTCAACTCTGTCAATGAGGAACTGCTTTTCTTTTGAAATACCATGGATCGAAAATCCATATCCCTGCTGATCTGCCATTCCGTCAGACTGTGTATATTGTTCTGTGTTGAAACACTGTATGCCAGTGTTTTCAAGGTCGGGGTTACGGTTGTTTGAGTCAAACCTTTCTCAGGAGAAACCAAAACCGGTTGATAGGAGGATATGTTTTTTAAAACCATTGAACCATCATCAGAGGTATCCGTATCTGTAATCACATCCTGTATGCTTTCATCTACAGTGTCCTCTGCATCCGTAACTGTTTCGGGATTGGGATTCACAACTGGATCTGAAACCTGGGCAGTATCATCATCTGATGAATCCACGACTGTTTCAGTAACGGGATTCACGATAGGATCTGAACTCTGCTCCGTATTATCATCCGATGAATCCTCAACCGTTTCAGCAACAGGATTCACGATAGGATCTGAACTCTGCTCCGTATTATCATCCGATGAATCATCAACTGTTTCAGAAACGGGATTTTCAACAGGCTCTGAATCCTGGGCCGTATCCTCATCTGGTGTATCTATAACCGGAGCAGGAGTGATTTTACTATAGCTGATCTCATTTGAATTTTCCGAATCAATGCTTCCATCATCGGTAACAAGATAGGAACGAGCCACAAAAAAATACTGTACATCAAGATTTAATCCCGTTATTGTACAGCTTCCTGCATCTCCTTGGAATACAGGAGCATTATAATCATACTCCTGTCCTTGAACCCTCATAAACACTTTATATCCATCAACATCATCCGAACCCTCATCCCAGCTCAATGAGATATCATATGAAAAGGCAACGGAAGGAAAAAAGCAGATCATAAGAACCAGCATAAAACAAAACAATCTCATAGAATACATCATAGGGCTGACA
>CAMBQS010000008.1 GCA_945870015.1 Desulfocicer vacuolatum DSM 3385 | reverse complement strand
TCAGCTCGTTCATGCAGGAAGGCAGACCATACCGGAATATACCGGCCGGAAGCCCATGGGGCCTTCAAGTGTTCATATCGACCCGACCTATCTGGTAAGACCCCGTGAAATGAGCGCATCTGATATAAAGGAAGTAATCGAGTCATATGGAAAATCCGCCAAGCGCGCTGTTTCAGCCAACGCTGATGGAATCAATATCAGTGCTGCTGCCGGATATCTTCCCAACCAGTTTCTGTCTCCTTATCATAATCACCGGAAAGACGAATGGGGCGGATCCGACGAAAACCGGTTCCGTTTTTTAAAGGAAGTTGTAATCGCCGTCAAAAAAAACCTGCCTCAGGGAATGCCTCTGGTAGTGAAAATCAGCACGGATGACAAGACACCAGGGCCGGGTGTCACACTGGAAACAGCGAAAAAACATGCAAAATGGCTTGCTGAACTGGGTGTGGACGGTCTTGAAATCGCCTCCGGCAACGTTTTGTATGCCCACATGACCATGTGGCATGGTGATGTGCCGATCAAAGAGCTGGTCCGCTCTCTGGCCTGGTGGAAAAGGCCGGCCGCATGGATCGTGATGAAAAGAATGGAAGGTAAATATCTGTTAAAAGGCCCATGGAACCTGGAAGCAGCCCGCAGTATCCGAAAGATAACCGCAGAGCTCCCGTTGTTCCTGGTCGGCGGCATCCGGGATGTCCGCACCATGGAAAAGCTGATCGAAAACAAGGATTCGGATTTTATCCAGATGTGCCGCCCTTTTGTTCGGGAACCATTTCTGGTAAAAAAAATCCAAAAAAGCGAAATCGAAAAAGTTTCCTGCAAAAACTGCAACCGATGCCTCGGAGCAATTGCAAATCATATCCCCATTGCATGCTACTATAACGGACTACCGGAATACGGAGGAAGATCATGAAAACCTTGCTATTGAAAAATGGCCGGATCATTGATGGCACCGGCAAGAAAATATTTTCAGGCCATGTGTTGCTTCATGGCACTCAGATCAAATCCATTCTGGAAAACGGACATCTACCGGAAGCCGATGAAGTGATCGATGCAACGGGGAAAGTGATCGCCCCCGGATTTATTGACATGCACTCTCACTCAGACTGGGTTCTTCCCTGCGAGGATCATGATCTGGCCACAAAATGTTTGCCGGAGCAAGGGATTACAACGATCATCGGAGGCAACTGCGGTTTTTCACCGGCTCCCATTACTGAAAACATGCGGCAGCTTTTAAACTCGTCTCATTTTACACTCATGAATGACCGCCCGCTTGATTACGGCTGGAACTCTTTTTCGGAATACCTGAATCAAGTTGAAAAAGCCCGCCCGATCGTGAACACAGCTCATCAGGTGGGACACGCATCCCTGCGGCTGGGACAGGCGGAATTGCATCAGAAGTCTTTGTCCAAAGATCAACTGAATGAATGCCTGAAATCCCTTGCCCAATCTTTTGAACAAGGGGCCTGCGCTTTAAGTTTCGGTCTGGGATATGAGCCGGGAATGTATTCGTCAATGAATGAACTGGAAGCGTTTTGCCGGGCAGCCGCGTCTGCGGATAAACCAGTAACCGTGCATATGAAAGCATTGAGCCGAATTTCGCCGACCTATCCACCAACCTATCTGAAACCGCACAATATCCGTGCCCTTACAGAAATCATCCAGATTGCCCGTAACACCGGAGTCAGGCTTCAGTTGTCACATCTCATTTTTGTAGGACGAAACACCTGGTCCACGGCTGACAGCTGCATCCAAATCATTGAAAATGAAAAAGCCCGCGGCATGGATATCCGGTTTGATGCATTTCCCTATACCTTCGGCAATACCACCATCAATGCGTTTCTCCCCTCCTGGTTTCTCAGCAAACTCCCGAATGCCTATCAGAACAGATGGAACAGAATCCTGCTCAGGGCAGAGCTGCTGCTGGGATTCAAACTCGTTGGGTTTTCGTACCAGGATTTTCAGATAATGGATGCAGGGGTTGAAAAATGGCAGGAACTGAATGGATACCGGATCATTGATATTGCACGGAAATGGGGGCTTTCTCCTTTTGAAACCGTGCTAAAACTGAGCCAGGAAAGCAACGGGCAGACAGTTGTCCTGTTTCATTCATATAGTGGTGAGCCTGGTCAGGAAACCGTGCTGGAAAATGTTTTAAAACATGATCTGTGCCTTTTTGAAACCGATGCACTCACCCGGTTCGGCGGATATCCCAACCCAGCCGGGCTGGGAACCTTTCCCAGAATACTGGGAGAATACGTCCGGAAACGCAAACTGTTCTCCATGGAAAATGCAATCCAACGGATGACATCCGCTTCGGCTGAGCGGTTTGGCATCCAGGACCGGGGCGTGTTGTCTGCCGGCAAAAAAGCGGATCTGGTCATTTTTGATCCAACAACCATTGATGAAACACCGGCAGAAGATCATAATCCGGCCGGCCGGCCCAAGGGGATCACCCATGTGATCATCAATGGTATCCAGGTTGTGAAAAACGGAGAATATCAAAAGAATGTAAGGGCCGGAGAGGTTCTCCGGTGTTGACGCTGCAAGTAGATTTCATTGACAGAAAGGTTACGTTAGCATATTGCCTTATTTATATAAAACTTTAACCAGCATAAACATTCCAGGAAGATGGAAAACAGAATGGCTGTGAACCTATGCAAAAAGAACTGAACCTTGCAAATATACGCCTTGAATATCCAGTCCACACCATCAGCAAAAAACTGCTCGTGCCGGCCGGAGCCAGGCTGGATCAAGATATCATTAATTCTCTTCGCGCCAACAATAAGAATAATGATAAATATCCGTTAATCCGTATTATGCTGCATGATACATTGATGGATGATTTTTTTAATATCATTAAGACTTCCGCTCATTACAGTGTCATTTTTTCCGATGACAAATCCGTAAAAAGCATGCTGGAAATCATTACCGGCATCGAAATCCCGGCGCCGATTATCTCTTATCTGGAATATTTCAAAATTCATGAATATTACACGTATCGTCATATCCTGCTTGTATTCACACTTTCCACACTACTCGCCATGGATTTAATCAAGGATAAAAATAAAATAATTGAAGCCTCTATTGCCGGACCCACTCATGATTTTGGAAAACTATCTGTCCCCTTGTCTATATTGACCAAAGACACCCCTCTGTCTGTAAAAGAGAAATCCTATCTACAACACCACTCCATAGCCGGGTTCGTTCTGCTGACATATTACTTTCAAGAATCCAGCCATTTCCCCGGGCTCGTCGCTTTGCAACACCATGAACGCAGGGATGGATCAGGATATCCTCTGGGAATTTTTCTGGACAATCCTATGGTTGAAATCGTGGTTGCCTGTGACATATATGATGCGCTCGTATCACCGCGGCCATATCGCCCCATGTCATTTGACAACCGTTCTGCCCTTGAAGAAATCACGCATATGGCTGAGCAGAACAAACTGAGTTGGGATGTGGTAAAAGCCTTGATTGCGAAAAATCGAAAAACACAGCCTCATTTTCAAGATTGCAGCATTTCAAAAGAAACCAGAGGGGAGATTCCGGGAAAAAATCTGTATGGCAAGATCATATCATGAATTGGACAGATGTTTGGCATGAAATGACTTGAACCAATGATAAAATTGTTTTAATCAAAAAAAATCAATTACCAAAATAGACCCACACAAGGAGCTTGAATATGAAAAAAGCACTGGTTACCGGAGCTGCTGGTTTTATCGGATCACATGTTGTTCGGGAACTTCTGAAAGAAAATATCGAAGTTCGAGCGATGGTTCGCCCCGGAGAACCGCTGACGAACCTGTCCGGTCTTGAAATTGAAACAGTTCAGGCTGACATTCTGAATCAAAATGCAGTTGAAAAAGCAGTTAATGGAGTGGATACTGTTTTCCATCTGGCTGCCATATATTCAATCTGGATGAAGGACTGGAGTACAATCTATGAGGTAAACATCCAGGGTTCACGAAATGTTCTCTGGGCAGCCCTGAAGGCTGGTACACAAAGAGTCGTTTATACAAGTTCCATTGCGGCTATCGGCACCTCTCCCGGAAAACAGTTGAGCAATGAAAAGACCCCGTTTAATCAATATGATCTTGGGAATCACTATGTTCTCACCAAATATCTCTCTCAGCAGGAAGCCCTGGGTTTTGCCAAAAACGGTCTGGATCTGGTTGTCGTAAACCCATGTTTCCCTTTTGGAGAAAACGACATCGCCCCGACACCCACTGGAAAAAGTATCCTCGATGTGATCTCCGGCCTTGCACGATTTCAATACAGAGGGGGTATCAATATTGTTGATGTAAATGATGTGGCAAGGGGTCACCTCCTGGCTGCAAAAAAGGGGAAAACCGGTGAACTGTATATACTTGGGAATAAAAATCTCACCATGGGCGAATTTATCCGAACCGTGAACAGGATTGCCGGCTTTCCTGATAGAATGTTGCCCGGACTTCCGGTAGCCGTGCTGAAAGCCGGAACATCGGTTCTCAAGTTATGGTCTGATTACATAAGCCATAAACCGCCGCTGTCGACACCTGTCGAGATACACTATACTTCCCAATATCTCTTTTTTGATGTCACAAAAGCGAAAACCGAACTGGGACTTGAACTTTCGCCCGTTGAAACCTCAATTGAAAAATCCATCCAATGGTTTCGGGAAAATGGGTATTTAAAAAAATAAAGATAATATGATTTGATCTTCTTCTTATCAGAAGATCACTTTAAATATGTTTCAGTACACTCTGGTTCGCGTATTAATCCCGCTTCAATAGTATCCGTAAAAGGAGCCTGAAATGCAAGAATCCAAGTATCTGAAAGCAAACAAGGAAAATTTGGCGAAACTTCTGTCGATTCCGATTTTAAAGGAGTTTGAAGTCAAAGACCTGGAAGGTCTTCTGAAGGCCAGCAAGATCAGGCAATACAAACCATCCGAGATTATTATTCAGGAGGGTGAAACAGATTCAAGAATTTTTTTCCTGGTTACCGGAAGTGTGCGAATAACCAAAAACAAGGAAACTATTTCCATTTTAAAGCACAGAGGTGACCTGTTCGGTGAAATGGGTTTCATCCGGAATACAGACCGTTCTGCATCGGTATATGCTATTGAAGACACCATGTGTCTCACCATGGACAGTGAATATATCAAGCGGTTATCCGGACAGGATAAAATAGCCTTTTTCTATATCCTTTATCGAGGCATATCCGGATTACTTGCAGACCGTCTCAACAAAACAGATGATGAACTTGTGAAAGCAAAAGGAGAAATCAACCGTCTGCAAAAAATCATAGATGAAAAAATTGAGATCTAAATGGATATTCTTTATCCAATATTCAAACTCAGCTCTCCGAGTGCCATCCGGACAAGATCCCCGATAAAGATAAAAGGCAACTTGTTTTTCTGCGCAGCAACAAAAAGGTTATTACGGCACATGGGGCAAAGATACACCATTGCCTGCGCTCCTGACTTCTTGGCGTCCAGGATATTTTTTTCCTGATCTTCAGCCGGATCTCCCATACCAAGCAGTTGTTTTACGGCAGCACAACAAAGAGCCTTTTCACGATCATAAACCCGTTTTACCCGACGAACCCCGACAAGTTCAAACAACTCATCAATAAAATGTTCCTTTTCCGGGGTGTGTCTCGAAGCACAGGGCCTTTGGTAAGAGATGTCAAGGTTGATTGGTTTGATCCGGTCTGCATTCTTTTTGACATACTCGACCAGGTATTCAGCAAGATGAACAGGCCGGAACGGGACATCAATTCCGTATTCCGGAGCAAGCCGGGCCAGCATGGCATAGCAATCATCATGAAAGCAGACAACTTCTTTGGCACCTGTTTTTGCCAGGTTGGAAACCAGATCCCCGGCATGCTTTCTTTGAATGCTTTCAACCCCCATGTGGCTGAACAGTAACCAGCAGAAATAAGGCTTGCCGCCCACTTTCGGCAGATTGTATAGCTCCCCCTGAATCAACGCTGCTTCGTCTTTACCGAACACGCAGGTCGTCATCACCCGATCCACTTGAGGGATATCGCGTAATTCACCTGAAAATGTATACTTTTGTTCTGTAGCGGCGATCGATTCTTCGGGAAAAAACCTGCAAAATTTTTCCTGCAATTCTGCTATCAGATCAAACGGGTTCGCTTTCTGGGGACAAATCTCATTGCAGCCATAACAGGTGATACACCTGTCAAGTGCCGGAGCGTGCTGACCGGAATTCATCAGTTTTTTCCATTTTACCGCCTGATCCAGATCAACATCCATCCATTGGCACTGCAAGAGACATTCTCCGCAGAGAATACACTGTTCAAGTTTAAACATTTGTTTATCCTCATCTTTTCAATAGTGATTTTCCAGACAAAACCGTAATAAGAATATACATGATTACTAATGACATTTCCCTGGATTTGTCAATGATGGATTACCTTTTAAAATTCAGGTTGTGAAGTGAAAAATAATCATGTATTACGAATAAAATCAATAAACCTCAAAAAAGGAGATGAATCATGACCGTGGAAATCGTATCTATTGACGAGATGAAAAAAAGAGTGGGAACAGAAATTGGTGTGACCGACTGGCTGGTAATCGACCAGGAGCGGATCAATAAATTTGCAGACTGCACACTGGACAGGCAGTGGATACATGTTGATGAAAAAATGGCAGCAAAAGGGCCTTTTGGAAAAACCATTGCCCACGGGTTTCTTACGGTCTCTCTTTTGTCTCACTTTTCAGAAAAACATGCGATCGTTCCGGAAGGTACAAAAATGACGGTCAATTATGGTATGAATAAATTACGGCTTATTAACCCTGTGCCTGTTGGATCCAGAATAAGAGACCGGATCACACTTACGGATATCTCCGTTAAATCAGAAAATCGGATTCTGGTAACCAATACACACACAGTTGAAATCGAAGGTCAGGAAAAACCTGCCTGCATTGCAGAACTCCTGTTTATGTATTTCAAAGGATAGACCAGGGTTTTGAATTGCAAAAGAAAAAGACCGGTTTGGAGCATCATCAAAGTATCAGGATGTCCGCAACCAGCTCCCAGAGATACTTGATCTCCAGATCTTCCATTCCATATTTATTTTTTAATGCATTCAACTGCCCATGGCAGCTATGGCAGGGGACGACAATCATCTTTACTCCGGCAGCCTTGATCTGTTCCATCTTTTTTCTGCCATAAAAAAATCGTTCTTCATCATACCCGGTGACCAGGGTGCCGCCCCCGCCGCCGCAGCAATACTGCCCCATTTCCGATGGATACAGATCCATCCACTCTTCAAGGCACTGATCCAGAATCCAGCGGGGTTCATTAAAAAAACCATGCCCGAAAAGCTTTTGTGCCTTTCGTCCATAGTTGCAGGGATCGTGATAAGCCGCTTTTACAGATACCTTTGTTTTATCCAGTTTGATTTGGCCATTTCGAATGTACTGGATCAGCAAATCAAATACCGTATAGGTTCCAAATTTCCCCAGTACTTCCGGATACCATTTTTCGAGACCAGACCTGGTCGCAAGATAGGCATGCCCTCATTCCGGCCAAAGCAGATTCTTTGCCTGGAGCTGCTCCATATTTTCTGCAACCCGGCCGGCCATGATCTTCATTCTTTCATCATCCCCGGTAAACAGACCCCAATTCGTTCCTTCCCAATTGGTGGAAGGAACCGTCCAATCTTCTTTAGCCGCGAAAAAAATTTTCCACCAGTGTTTTAAATCATCCGTATGGGTATTCACCAGTTTGTTGTGGATGGTTGTCAGGATGTTAGCCCCTTTTTTATCCACCGGTACCGTAAATTCTTCAAATCCGGGTTCTTGTGCAATCTCTTCTCCAACATCCTGAAGGATAAAAATAAAGTCTTCCTGTGGCAGTCCCAGGTTATTGCCGGTCTGAATGGCCGTATCCAATCCTTTATGGAGAATGCCGGGAACCTTATCCCTGTCTCTCATGGATCGAATCTTCCGGATCAGACCCGGGATATCAACCTCCATGGGGCAGACATTCTCACATTTCCCGCACATGGTGCAAATCCACGGCCATCTGGACGAAACAATTTCTTCCTGCATACCAAGAGAAACCATGCGTACGATTTTGCGGGGATCAAACCCGTCAATCCCTGAAACCGGACATGAGCTTGAGCAGGCTCCGCAGGTGATACAATAATCCTGGAAATGCGGCCATGATCTCAAACAGCCCTTGTTCAGATTGTTCATTTCAATCATCTTTTCTGGTTCAGTCATCTTTTTTATCCTTACGAATTTTTCAGGTTCTTCCGGATCGCACTTGGACCAATCTTCAATAGTTGTGTTTGAAATGCGTTTACGATCCTGACAAACTCTGTCTCCATATTGGCTGCGATGGTCTCAAGATGCAGGCGTTCTTTTTCAAATCCCATAACCGACAACCGGGATTTGACATTTTCCGCTCTTGATTTTGCATATTGATTCCCAACCTCTGAATAGCAGTTCCCTGGATGGCATGTCAGAAGGATTACCCCATCCGCTCCTTTCATAAATGTGCTTAAAATATGCCCCGTTGAAATGCCGCCGGCACACGGGACTTCTACGATTTTCAAACCTTGGGGCAGGCTGCTCTGAAATTGATCTGTAGCCAGATGAAACGACCTGCCCGCGGATCGTGTGCAGCAAAAAGCAACGATTTCCGGAATAAAATCTTCTGTCTGATCTGCAGTTCTGCGGATATGAATTTTCTCAAGGTCATCTGAAATTCCCGGACCTGTTTTGGTAATATACTCTCTGGGGCACTCCGCAATACAAATTCCACACCCTTCACACGCATCCGCGTAAACCATGACCCGGCCTTCCAGCCGAATCGCCTTATGGGGACAGATCCGGAAGCAGGTAAGGCATCTTGCGCACTCTACAACGCCGATTCTGGCTTTTCCAACAGGATCGGAATCGATTTTTTCCCCTGTCAGGTTCATCATAACCAGTGCCGCATTGGCAGCATCATCCAGATAAGCATGATGATCCGCAATTCGCCTTGACGGTCCGGCAGCCAGAATTCCCTTTCGATTGGTAAATACAGGTTCCCGATGAACATTATCTGTTTGCAGAAACCCGGTTTTATCCTGATTCAGTTCAAACACCCTTGCCAATGCTTCCAGATTCTCAGATGGTAAAAGTTCCTCATCCACTACCACCACGTCCGGAGAGATCTTTATCAACGACTGAAGAATTTCATCACGGTATACCACGGTAACTCTTCCGTTGTCCGGCTGCTCAACCACAGGCGGAACATGATTGACTTTGGCATAAAAGACACCCGCTTCTTTTGTTTCCCTGTAAAACTTTTCAAGACCTTCCCCGCCGACCTTAAGATTCCCGGTAAGGATAAAAACTTCCTGATGATATTTTTTTTGCAATTGAAGCGCACTGGTCATCACTTCATTCAGTATGACCGGATTGCTTTCCTGAAAACATCCTGTCAGAAAAAGCACCTTGAGCCCCTCTTTCAATAAGGCTGGATGGTTGGATCTGCCTTCAATTGCATTTGTTATCTCCGACAGGGCAACAACGGAATGCGAAGGCGTAAGTCCATAGCTTTCAAAATTGTCTTTTCTCCGGTACTCTTCGGCAATCACGATTCCGGAAACAGTCTCTGAAATATCCTTTTCATTGGATCGAATGGTTATCTGGAAATCATTTACGCATCCCTTGCAGGAAATGATCTCAGAATCACTGTAAATTAAAATGCCGGTATCCTCTTTCTGACTCGTATCCTTCAGAAAATTTACCCGGTCAATTTCCTTTCCTGAAACCAGTACAATGTCAATGCCATTGTCTGATAATTCATTTGCGGTATGGATGGCACTGGCTCCATTACCGGCGATTAATACTTTTACCGTCAAGAAATTTCTCCGTTTTTAATTGTGTTGAGCCTGGAAATAATTCAGGACATCCAAAGCCACCCTTCCTGCATCTGCAACGGATTCTGCTATGCTTCCGGGCCCCTTTGCCGTCCCTGCTGCAAAAACCCCGGGAACGGATATCATGGATGGTTCATCTAAAAATCCTTTTTCAGCAGTTTTCAACCCGATTTTTTCCAAAATGGAGTCTGCATTGCCACCGGGTGTTATCCCGACCGAAAGCACAACCAGATCGAACAACTCCTCTGCCTGTTTTCCCTCTGAGGACAAAAAATATTCCAGTTTTAATTTCCGATCTGCTGTTAAAAAAATATCCCCGGGTATTGCACGGATCATTCTTACCTGATCCTTGATGAGATCATAATTATATTGGAAGTCTTTTCCAAATGTCTGGACATCGATATAAAAAAAGGAAATCTCCGTACTCTTTTTCCTGGATTTGATCAGATTTGCCATTCGAAGAGCAGATCCGCAACAAACCCTTGAACACCAGAGATGGTTCAGACTTGAATCCCGGCTGCCGACACACTGAATAAACGCAATCTTCCCCGGGATATTCCCATCCGATGGCCTCCGGACAACCCCTTCCTTACGAATTCGTTTTTCAAGATCAAGATTGGTGATTACATCATCAAACCGTTTGTATCCGAACGGCTTGTTAATCGGATCAAATGGCTGAAAACCAGTGGCCATGACAACCGCATCAACCTTACACTGCTGTATTTCTTCATTCTGATTAATAAATGATATCGCAAATTGACCCTGTTGACCGATTTCCGTCAGACGGGCTCCGGAGTATATGGTTATATCCGGATGGGAAACAGCGGCATCGATTTTTTCTTCCACAATACAGGCGCCACATTTTACACACGCATCGGTTGCCTTGCACGTAAACTGTCTTGCATGTCCGCCAACTGTTTTTTCTTTTTCAATCACAACCACTTTGACGTCATGCTTTGCCAGTTCAATGGCAGTTGACAGGCCGGCAACACCACCTCCGATAATCAACACTTTTTTATCAGACATTCTGGATTCAATGCTCCCTGGTCACGCTTTTCAGAGATGACCATTTTTTAAACAAAGACATTTCTAAGCCGCAATCAATCAATGTATATCCAAATAATATAAAAGCGATCACAGGTCAAGCTGACAAATCCGGGAACAAACCCCTTGCCGGATCACACCAACCAATATGATGCTTCCATCAAAATTCAATGATCCAAAAACCTGTATTCAAAAACAGCGTGTAAACTATATACTATGCACAAAATATATTATTGGAACAATGTCTTATTGAATATTCAAAAAAGAATTGCTTGACAGACTTCTTACCCCTGTTTTATCTTGAATTCATTTCAGAATGCAATTTTTACAATGGTTCATTATCCGAAGCCGGTGATCAGGGTAATCGCATAGGAATGTCAACTTTTAAATTCCCCCCTTGGGGGAATCGGTTGAAATGAACAATACACTGCAATTCGCTTTGCATATCAACACAGGAGTTTTTAAATGAAAATCAGCGAACTTGTTAAAAAAACCGGAGTTACAAAAGAAACAATCCATTATTATATACGCGAAGGTGTCCTGCGTAAACCCAAAAAAGCAGGAAAAAACTCAGCCGATTACAATCAAAAATATATCGATCAGATCAACCTGATCAAATCTTTGCGTGAAAACTACTTTCTTCCCCTGCCTGTCATTAAGCAACTGCTTACCATGCAGAAAAAAAAATCAGACCTGGACCAAACCTCATTTCATTTCTTGAGCAACCATTTCAAGCCCCTTGAACAGTTGCTATCCAATGAAATCGTTGGCAGAGATAATTTTAAAAACGAGACCGGCCTTGATGATGTTACGCTTTCATTAATGGAAGAATGGGATGTCATCAATGGTGAGGAAACGGATAACAAAATCTGTTATCTGGCAGACGATGTGATCATCGGGAAACTGATCGCCGACATGAAACGGCTGGGTATGATACCAAAATCCGGTTTTGACCCCAAACTATTAAAAGAATTTACGGATTTTTTTCGTGAACTGGCTGGAAAAAATATCAAATTATTCTGGAACGCAAACTGGGGTGAGATATCCATGGAAGAATTAACCATGAAAGGAATTCAGGCAACCGAGGTTTTAAGCATGTTCTTTTATCACAGTTACCGGAAGGTGGTTCGTGAGGAATTTAAGAAATACATCCAAACCATAAGTCCTGATCAACTTCAATCCTCCATAACAACATCATAAAGCCGGGTAATTGTAAAAACCATATTATTTTGCATAATATTTTCCTTGCAATTCGGTTCCATTACCACTATTATTTACAGTTACAATTTATTCGTTTCGGTGGCAAAAAAACAGTTTGCAAGGCCACCACATCATGGAATTATCAAGTAAAGGGGATATTGAATGGCAAAGGTATTTCGGCCAAGCAATCGTGAATCAAAAATCCTGTCGCAAATCGAATCATCAAAGGAAAGAACCCGTCGAATCGCGCTGATGGGAATCAAGGATCACATTGATACACTCAGCAACGCGATTGCAATGAAACTGGTGGAAAACAAGCTGGTAGAAACATCAAACAAGAATGGACTTGAAGAACAAATCCTTAAATGCCTTGAGCGGTTAAGCCATGCGGAAGATTTTGACATCGACTATCAGAACGCAGCCTTCAGGACTGTCGTACCCAATCCTCATGTGGTCAGCCTGTATCTAACTGCATTTGTTATTGAACAGGTTGTCAACCACAAAGATGTGGTTGATGTTTATGGTTCTGATGAAGAAATCTACCATTGCATCAATCGACAGGTCTCCAAGCACCTGCCCGGATAATGCCGGCTTCATTTTTTCCCAGACTGGTCAGCAATCCTTTTCAAGACCCAGGACTTTATGTTCCTTTTTCCTTCAAGAAAAGGGCAATTTTTTTTGACCTCGGTGATATTTCACACCTCTCCTCCAGAGACATCCTGAAAGCCGGCCATGTATTTATTTCTCACACCCATATGGATCACTTTATCGGATTTGACCACCTTCTTCGTCTGGTGTTGGGCCGGGCAAAAAAATTGAGCCTTTATGGTCCGGAGGGTTTTATCCGGAACCTGGAAGGAAAGCTCTCCGGATATTCCTGGGATCTGGTTGAAAACTACGAAAATATTCTAACCCTGGAAGCAACCGAAATCCATCAAACCCATCTGCTGGTGCAGACCTATATCTGCCGGAACCGTTTTCAACCTGCCGCACCTCCCCAGAAGCAAGAATTTACCAGTCTGATTCTGGATGAACCTGGTTTTTCCGTTTCCACAACCATCCTGGACCACAGCATCCCCAGTCTGGGTTTTGTAATGAAAGAGCGGTTTCAAATCAATATCAAAAAAACAGCGCTTCAAGCTTTTGGCCTTACACCAGGGCCCTGGCTGAACGATCTGAAACAGGCGCTTTTCGATAACAAACCAGCGGATTCAGATTTTGAAATCCCTATTGGTATGGCATCATCCCATGGCCGGTGTTTCAAGCTGGGAGAGCTTTCGAGCTGGATTGCGAAAATCACCCAAGGTCAAAAAATCGGCTATATTACAGATGTCCGGTATACTCCGGAAAACCTGAAAAAAATCATCCCTTTTGTTCAGGGAGCGGATCATCTCTTTATTGAAGCCGCTTTTTCAGAAGCCCATGCAGATATTGCATCCACAAAAAACCATCTTACCGCGAGACAGGCCGGAGAAATCTGCGGCAAAGCAGGAGTAAAGCGCTTTACGATTTTTCATTTTTCCCCCCGGTATTCGGGTACAGAAACGCTTTTATACCAGGAAGCTGAAGATGCCTACCAAAAAGCCTTTTCAAATGCAACACCGTCTTGCGGCACGGGTGTAATCGAAACCCAACCGTTTTGATTACACCCTCGCGGCACTTTCATATAAAAAATGAACAGCCCTTACAAACAGGACGTCCGGCTGACAGGCAAACAGAAAAACCAACAACCGGAACAACTAATTCGGCGACACCATAACCGCTATATTATCTTCCGGAATCCTGAACATGGTATGGATCATCTTTTTTAACTGATCCAGTGTCTCCTGCTCGGTTTTGCCCCGCATAGCCCAGTTTTCAAACCCGGCACGTCCCATGATAATCGAAACCGATACCCGCTGACTTGCCTGAACCTGAGACTGGAAGTCCGGATCTAAAAAATCGATATCCACATGGGTGACAATCGTATTTTTCCCAATGGAAGAGGTCAATGGTTGGATCAATTGTTCGATTTTTCGCGTGTAGTCCTTTTCAATCGATTGAACCAGAATTCTCTTTTTTTCCAGCAACTCCGGTGAGATGGATTTATCCAGAATCTCCATTCGTTTCAACCCGACCTCTTTTTCCTCCCTTGAAGGCCCCACATCAATACTGATTTTTTTGTGCTCAACTACTTCGGTTGAATCCTCGGCATTGATTTGCATTGTAAAAATCAGAAAAAAAACGGTAACACCGAAAATCCATAACCACAATCGATTGTTCATATTCCCTCCTCCTGATTTATCCTTGAAGCTGATTTAACTGAAAATAAAACCCCTTCTTGGCCATCAATTCATCATGCGTTCCAATTTCAATGATCCTTCCCTTTTTCAATACCATAATCCGGTCAGCTTTTCGAGCAGTAGAAAGCCTGTGCGCAATCACCAGGGTCGTTTGCTTTTTCAGAAGCTTTTCCATGGCATCCTGAATCCGGAGTTCCGTATCAGAATCCACATAGGAGGTTGCTTCATCCAGGATAATCAGCTCCGGATCAGAAGCAATCGCCCTTGCGATCGAGATCAACTGACGTTCACCACTGGAAATGGAACTCCCTCTTTCCGTCAGTATCGTATCCACTCCTTCCGTCAACTTGCGGACAAATGGCAGACAATTGGTGATTTCCAAAATCCTTGTCAGTTCTTCATCCACAATATGGGTATTGTTTCCAACGATATTCTCACGAATGCTTCCGGAGAACAGAAACGGGTCTTGTGTAACCAGCGCAACCCGGTTCCGTATCACATCGGCAGGCCAGGACTGGATATCCTTTTCATTCAACAGAATTCTTCCCGAAACCGGGTCATAAAAACGGATGATCAGATTGATCAGGGATGTTTTTCCGGCGCCCGTAGGGCCTACTACAGCCAGGACTTCCCCTTTCTTGATCGTAAAAGAAAGATCCTTCAGAATCGTCTGCCCATCTTCATAGGAAAAGAAAACATTTTCAAAAGCAAGCGTCTGAATTTCATCCGGCTCCGGGGTCGAAACTGCTGGAGCAGATTGCTGTTCCTCTGTTTCCAGAATCAAAAAAATCCTTTCCGCCGAGGCCAATGCATCCTGCATGACGTTGACTTTTTCCGCAATATCCCGGACCGGCCTGAAAAACATGCGCATATAGAAAATAAAAACAACCAGGGAACCCAGGCTGATCCGGCCCTGGATCACACTGCTTCCTCCGTAATAAATAATCATTGCAACAACGATCGAGCCCATCAGCTCGATCAACGGCATAAATACCGCAAACACTTTAATTTGCAGCATTCCTGCCAGATAATACTCATGATTTAATTTCTTCAATCCCAGATAATTATTGACTTCCTGCCTGAACAGTTGAACAACGCGTATTCCTTCTATTGTTTCCGAAACACGGGAATTGATCTCGGCAATTTTGATACGCAGTTCTCGAAATGCTCCCCTTGCTACTCCTGCAAATTTTATGGCCGTATAAACCAGTACCGGCAGAATGGACAGTGTTACCATGGCCAGTCGGCTGTTGATACTGAACAATACAATTGCAATTCCAACCAGCAGAAAAAGATCCTTGAAAACAAAGGTGATCACGGAAGTAAACATCTCATGCATGTTCTGTATGTCATTGGTTGTTCTGGTAACCAGACGCCCCACCGGATTCCTGGTAAAATAGGCCATGGAAAGGCTCTGAATATGCTTGAAAAGCGTCATTCTCAAATCATGCATGATCATCTGGCCGGTATACTCCATGATCATCACCTGAATGAAATTCAGGATAAATACTGCAATGACAATCAGGATAAGCCCGAGAGCCAGAGACATTACGCCTTTGAAATCATCTTTCCTTAGCCGGTAAATATCTTCAGGCTGTATATCCGTCATTTTTTCATACGGTATGAATGCGATATTCTTCTCTATGGTAAAAAGGCTGGAATATTTCTCCACAACTGCTGCGGCGGACGCATCTTTCAAATCCACCGGATACAGACCGGACCGGAGATCCGTGCCCTCTTTTTTAGAGGATTCTGAAAGCCCGACATTGGGAACAATATACCGGTCAATGGCGATCTTTGTGATATAGGGAATTGAAATATCCAGCAGGGTAATCAGGATCACCAGAAAAACCGTAGCAAAAAAATACCATTGATATTTTCTACCAAAGGGGATCAGCCGTTTCAGGAGTTTCACATCATATTGCCGGTCCAGTTTATCTTCCTGGAAGTGGCTGTAATTAGATTGCATGGGTCGCCTCCTCCATCTCCTGGAGCCGGAACGTCCGGGCATAATAGTCATCCGTCGCCATCAACTGATCGTGGGTGCCCCTTGTTTTGATGGTTCCGGATTCCATTACCAGAATCTGATCTGCATGGCGGAGTGCAGAAAGCCTGTGGGAAACAATGATAACGGTCATCCGGCCCTCAAAAAGACGGATGCTCTCAATAACCCGCTGACCTGTATCCATATCCACCTGGCTGACCGGATCATCCAGAAGCAAAACCGTTGCACTCCGGATAAACGCCCGGGCAATCGCAAGCCGCTGTTTCTGCCCGCCGGAAAGAATCACCCCTTTCTCTCCCACAACGGTATTCAGACCGTCCGGCAAGGCGTTGATGGCATCGTCAAAAGAGGCCAGTCTTGCAGCCTCCATGACTTTTGCATCATCTGCATCCGGATTTCCAAACCGGATATTGTCTCTGATGGTTCCGGAAAACAAAAACGGTTCCTGGGCAACAAAGGAGATGTCATCCCGCAGTTTTTCCAGATCCCACTGCCGGATATCTGTTCCATTGATCCGTACCGTACCCTCTTCTACATCATAAAGACGGGGTAGAAGGTTCAGAAGTGTTGTCTTGCCGCTTCCCGGCGGCCCGATGATTCCCAGGGTTTCACCCGGTTTCACCGTAAAACTGATCCGGGAAAGAACCGGTTTCTGTCTGTTCCCGTAAGAATAAAAAACATCCTGAAACGCTACTTCTCCTTTGACGGAACCGCTCGGCATCGGCTTTTCAGGCGGATTGATTTCCGGCCGGGTTTGCAGGATGGAATCGATCCGATCCAGCGAAGCCGCTCCCCGCTGAAGCAGATTGGTAACCCATCCGAGAGCCATCATCGGCCAGGTCATCAGATTCAGATAATTGATGAAGGCGACAAAATCCCCTGGTGAAATGTCTGATAGAATCGTCAATCTGCCGCCAAAGACGATCACCATGGCCAGACTCAGGTTGGTGAACAGCAGCATGAGCGGGAAAAAAGAACTGATGATTCTGGCCAGAAAAAGATTTTCCCGGATGCAACTCCTTGAAACTTCTTCCATCCTCTGCTCCGAGTCTTTTTCAAGATTGTAGGCTTTGATGATCCGTATCCCGGCATATCGTTCCCGGACCACCTCGGTCATATCGGCAAATGCCCCTTGCGCCAAACGATACCGGTTATGCATCTTTTTACTGAAATATTTTGCAAAAAAAGCGATCAGCGGCATGGGTATCAAGGCATAAAAAGTCAACTGAAAATTGATATAGCACATAAAGCCGATGGCAGCCGTTCCCAGAAAAACCGCATCCGTTGCCGCGACGATTCCCATCCCCGTTGCCATGCGCACATTGGCAATATCGTTTGTGAGGTGGGCCATGAGATCGCCGGTTCTGGTTTTGTCAAAATAGGGTGCGGAAAGGGTCTGGATATGGCTGAACAGCCGGTTGCGAAGCCCTTCTTCCACCCGCCTGGAGGTACCGATCAGAAATCTCCGCCAGAAATACCGTAAAATGCAGATCAGCAACGCAGCCAATAGGATATAAATGGAAAACTCCAATAAAGATTGCCGGGTGGCACGATATGCTGTCATATCATCCACAGCCTGTTTAATGATCCGTGGAATGAAAAGCTGTACAAGATCCACGATCATGAGACAGAGAATACCCGCTGCCACGATCCAGATCCGCTCGACAAAATATGGTTTTACAAGACGGTAAGACTTCATGCTTTATAACTTCTCTTTTTGCTTTTGGCCCTGGCTCAGCTTAGATGATCAATTGAAAGGAACCTTCCTCATTCTATGAAATGAAATAATGAAATGATAAGAACCCGCTTTTCAAGTATCTTTTTATATTCGAAATACAATTATGTGTCAAGGAAGAGATGACTCAACTCTTTACAATTCGGTGGATTATGCGGTAGAGGTAATAAGGATCATCCGATCAATATTCCGAAAACAAAACCATCAGATAATGCCCCTTTTCTGAGCCATCTGCATCATCTGCTCTACCATGCTTGCCGGCGGAATGCGAATTTCAGAATCGGATTTGGAAACCAGTTTCAGCGCCTGCGTGGGGCATGAGGTGACACAGAGTCCGCATCCAATGCATCGGTCCCGATCGACAGACGGCAGACCTTCGTCGTTCATGCGGAGTGCATTCATCTGACAGCGTTCAAGGCATGTTTCACAGCCGGTACAGTCATCCATTTCAACCATGGCAAAATGGTTGGAAAAGACCATTTCCGAAGGTCTGGGATGTTTGTTCAGCGCCCGCAGCACACCGCAGCAATCGCCGCAGCAGTTGCACATGCCGGCCGGATTCTGTGCGGTTGCCGGCTGGGTTACAAGACCGGCTTCCCGGCATTTCGTCAGGATGTCAATTGCCTCATCCAGTGAAATTTCTCTTCCCATCTTTCGATCCAGATAATATTGCCCCATGGAACCAAACATGAAACA
The DNA here is from genome assembly GCA_945870015.1 of Desulfocicer vacuolatum DSM 3385. Lineage (GTDB taxonomy): Bacteria > Desulfobacterota > Desulfobacteria > Desulfobacterales > SURF-7 > QZKS01. The sequence continues at coordinate 4,031 of CAMBQS010000008.1, read as the reverse complement.
GGCTTCCATGGGCTTGCCGCAGTCATGGTCGATCAAGGCGGCTGTTTTACGGCAAATGCAATCCGTGACCACGATAAAGGGTTTGCTCCGCATAATTTCTACGGCATCGTCATAACTGGCCACGTTGTGAGTTACATCAATCGACTGCTGCACAGGAATGGTTCTGAGAAAAAGATCTGCGCTGACCTGCATGGCACGGTCAAAAGCCTCATCAAAATACTGCTTGGCCATCCTGGCAAAATCGGATTGAAGATTTTTTACCTGAAACTCATACAGCCCGTGTACAAATGGAATGGCGCCATATCGAGACTCGGTCTTTTTTTTCAATCGAAACAGCAATCCTCTCTCCGCCATGTTATCCAACTGGGCAGCGACTTCCGCTGCAGGACGATTCAGCCGGGAAGCCACGGCTTCCGCATTCTCCAGCATCGGTGTCAACGCGGTAAACATCATCGCATCCGCTTCTGAGAAAAGGTATCTGAGGATTTTCAACTCGATTCCGGATTGGGTTGCCGGAAACCCCATGGAGTATTGATCCAGTTGTTTTTGCAATTGCCGATAGATATCTGTCTGCATAATTTTCCCTTTCTTTTCTATAGACCTGCATATCATCATTTTAACGATCGTTAAACACATAGCTCCCCATCCTGATCTTGTCAAGATTTTTGAAACGATCGTTTAAAAGACTGTCTATTTGCGCCATTTGTATTGACAGCCGCCGGGTTTCAGACTAAAAAACTCCAGGATTTTATCTGCCGGGTTTCAAACTGGCGCGTATTCATCAAAAAAACAAGCTACTGGATTTCGATCAAATAAACACTTACCGCCATGATACATCTGACAAACATCACCAAACAACATGGCTCGCAGATCCTTTTCCAGAATGCGAGCCTGCAGATCCTCTCCGGAAATCGAACTGGCCTTGTGGGGCCAAACGGTGTCGGCAAAACCACTGTATTCCGCCTGATAACCGGCGAGGAAAACCCCGATGGTGGTGAAATCACCTGTGCGGCCCGAACCCGGATCGGTTATTTTTCCCAGAATGTCGGTGAAATGTCCGGCCGGTCCGCCCTTACGGAGGTGATGTCCGCAGTAGAAGACCTGGTTACCCTTGGCGTGCAGATCCGGGAAATGGAAATCGCCATGGGAGAGCCAATGCCGGATGATGCCATGACCTCCCTGCTGAAACGATACGGCGATGCAGTGGAACGGTTTGAGAATGGCGGAGGATATGATCTGGAGTCCAGAGCCCAGTCAATATTGACCGGACTTGGTATCCATCCTTCCGATCATGACCGGCCGGTGGAATCCTTCAGCGGCGGATGGAAAATGCGTATCGCCCTTGCCAAAATTCTGACCCAGAATCCGGATGTATTGCTGCTGGACGAGCCCACCAACCATCTGGATATGGAATCGATCGTCTGGATTGAAGACTGGCTTGCCAAGGAATTCAAAGGCGCACTTCTCATGACCTGCCATGACCATGATTTCATGAACCGCATTGTCTCCCGAATCATTGAGGTGGGCAACCGGACTTTCACGACGTACAGCGGCAATTATGATTTTTATTTGCGGGAACGGGAAATACGCAGGGAGCAACTGCTGGCCAGTTATAAACGACAACAGGAGATGCTGGCCAAGGAAGAGGAATTTATTGCCCGTTTTGCAGCCAGGGCTTCCCATGCCTCCCAGGTGCAGTCCAGAATCAAAAAAATTGAAAAAATCGAACGCATCGAGGTGCCCTCCGAACACCGCACCATCCGGTTTGCTTTCCCGGACCCGCCCCGGTCCGGCGATGATGTGATCATGATGAAAGATCTGGCAAAATCCTGGCCCCTGCCCTCGGGAGATTCAAAATCCGTTTTCGGCGGGGTATCCGGCATGATCCAGCGACGAAATAAAATTGCGGTCGTCGGTGTAAACGGCGCCGGGAAATCGACGTTTCTCAAAGTGCTGTCCGGCCAGACCGAACCGACAACCGGTGAAGTCGTGATCGGAGCCAGTGTCCATGTGGGCTATTTCAGCCAGATTTCCATGGACGTTCTCGACCCTTCCAAAACCGTATTCACAACCATTCAGGATGCCATGCCGCACGCCAACATCGGCGTTGTCCGCAACCTTTGCGCGGCCTTCCTCTTTCAGGGAGACGATGTTTACAAGAGAATCGACAAACTCTCCGGCGGTGAAAAAAGCCGCGTTGTTCTGGCAATCCTTCTGACCCGGCCTGTCAATCTTCTGATTCTGGACGAGCCCACCAACCATCTGGATATCCTTTCCCGCGAAATTCTACTGGAAGCCTTGCAGAATTTTGCAGGAACGCTGGTGCTTGTCAGCCATGACCGCCATTTTTTGCGATCCCTGGTGAATCGCGTTTTTGAAATCGATCACGGCCGGATGCTGATTTATGAAGGGGGATATGATTACTATCTGGAAAAAACAAGCCCATAGAAACCCGGATATCCGCTCTATTATGTTCCAGATTTCCCCTGTTTTGCCTGTTGCTGAGTTATCGAGAATGCTGAGAATATGCTTGACAGACTCGCTCTCTTTATGTACACATTTCGTGATTGAAATTGGGGCTTTTTATCCATGATTTTATAAGCTGGTTACTGAATTGAAATTTTTAGTACTGATTTCGGCAAGGGTCTTTCCATTGATGGAATACCGGTAAGAGACAATTCAAACCAGCTTAAATTAATAATAGAAAAGAGAGCAGATCGAAATGAATATGGTCAAATTAACAATTGATGGTAAAGAAGTTGTTGCTCCAGAGGGCAACACGATTCTTGAAGCTGCAAAGAGTGCCGGGATTACTATTCCGACTCTCTGTTACCACGAAAGATTAAATCCCATAGGCTCCTGCCGGTTATGTGTTGTTGAAGTCGACGGATATGCCGAGCCCATGACAGCCTGTACAACTCAGGTCAGCGAGGGAATATCGGTTACAACCACATCCGATCGTTTGTTCCGCATGCGCCAGGAGGCATTGAAATTCATTCTGATCAACCATCCTCTGGATTGTCCGATCTGTGACAAGGCCGGCCAATGCACACTTCAGGATCTGGTCTTTGAGTTTGACGTCACCCAGACAGACTATCAAGCACCCAAAAAACAATATGAATCGGTTTATGCCACATCGCTGATCCGATACTGGCCGGACCGTTGCATCCTCTGTTTGCGTTGCGTTGCCGCATGCAAGGAAATTAAAGGCATCGGTGCCATCGATATCGGCGCTGAACAGGGAACCAGCAGACTTTCCGTCAACCAGGATATATGTGTATCATGTGGAGAATGCCTGCAAGTTTGCCCCACAGGTGCTCTTACTGAAAATTTAAGCCGTATCAAGGGGAGACCCTGGCGTGTCGAAAAAGTTCCAACCACTTGCACTTATTGCGGATGCGGCTGTCAGATCGAATTGAATGTTATGGATAATCAACTGGTAGGCGTAACCAGCAAAGATAATGTTGGCGTTAACCAGGGCAGTTTGTGTGTAAAGGGCCGTTTTGGTTATGAGTTTATTCCAAACGATCAGCGTTTGAAAAAGCCGCTTATCAAGAAAAATGGGAAGCTTGAAGAAGCCGGTTGGGATGAGGCGCTTACGGTTGTTGCGGAAAAATTCAATAAGATAAAAAAAGAAAGCGGACCGGACGCTATCGGTGGCTTTACGTCCGCCCGATGCACAAACGAGGACAACTATCTGTTCCAGAAATTTATCAGAGCGGTGATCGGCACAAATAATGTGGATCACTGCGCCCGTCTCTGACATTCCTCTACGGTGGCAGGTCTTGCCGCCACATTTGGAAGCGGAGCCATGACAAATTCAATTCCGGATTTGCTAAAGTCAAAGGTCATTCTGCTTACCGGCACGAATACCACGGAAAATCATCCGATCATTGCAAATTATATCTATGAAGCGGTTCTCAAACATGGTGCGAAGCTGATTATTGTTGATCCGCGAAAGATAAAACTTGTCGATATCTGTCATTTGTGGCTGCGCCCCAAAATCGGCACGGATGTGGCCTGGATAAACG
>CAMBQS010000007.1 GCA_945870015.1 Desulfocicer vacuolatum DSM 3385 | reverse complement strand
GTCAGGGAAGAGATCAAGAAATATATGAATTTCAGACTCTGTTCAGATTGTGGCGGAAGCCGTTTAAATCAATCCAGCCGTTCCGTAAAAGTAGGTGGATTAACGATATCCGAAATCTCATCCATGACAGTTGAAAAGGCCTTTATGTTTTTCAACAAATTGGAACTGTCCGGCAAAAAAGCGGTTATTGCTGAAAAAATTTTAAAAGAGATTACGGAACGGCTTGGATTTTTAATCGATGTCGGTCTGCCGTATCTGACCATCCACAGAACTGCTTCCACTCTTTCCGGAGGGGAGAGTCAGCGAATCCGTCTTGCCACTCAGATCGGGTCGAAGCTGACCGGAGTTTTATATGTATTGGATGAACCAAGTATCGGTCTTCACCAGAAAGATAACCAGAAACTTCTCCAGACCTTGATGAATATGCGTGATCTGGGCAACACTGTTCTTGTCGTGGAGCATGATGAAGACACAATCATGGCTGCCGATCATGTTGTTGATATGGGGCCTGCTGCAGGTATGAATGGCGGGCAGGTTGTATTTTCAGGCCCTCCGGAAGAGATTCTGACTCATGCAGAATCATTGACCGGGAAATATCTATCCGGAAGAATGAAAATCCCAACGCCGGTGAAAAGACGCAATGGGAATGGTAAAAAAATTGTTCTGAAAGGTGCCTGTGCAAACAACCTGAAACATATTGATGTGGAATTCTTACTAGGGTGTTTTAATTGTGTCACCGGGGTATCCGGGTCGGGAAAGTCTACCCTGGTATTGGAAACCCTGTATCGTATTCTTTCGCAGAGGCTTTATCATGCAAAGGTCTCAGCCGGTTGTTATGAAAAAGTGGAGGGCATTGAGCATATTGACAGGGTGATTCATATTGATCAATCTCCCATTGGCAGAACTCCCCGTTCCAATCCAGGAACATACACGGGAATTTTTTCTTTTATTCGTGAGATTTTTGCAAAAACTCCGGAAGCAAGAATGCGGGGATTCAAGCCCGGCCGTTTCAGCTTTAATGTCAAGGGTGGACGATGTGAAGCTTGCAGCGGAGATGGTATCATAAAAATTGAAATGCATTTTTTGCCGGATATTTATGTGGCCTGTGATGTCTGCAAGGGAAAGCGGTATAATCGTGAAACACTTGAGATTAAATATAAAGGGAAAAATATTACCGAGGTTCTTGACCTGACAGTGAATCAATCTCTTGTATTTTTGGGTAAAATTGGAAATATCAGATCCAAGTTGCAAACACTGTTTGATGTAGGGCTTGGATATATCAAGATCGGTCAACCCGCTACAACTTTATCCGGAGGTGAGGCTCAGCGGGTAAAACTGGCGAAGGAGCTGAGCAAAAAAGGTACAGGGAAAACGGTATATATCCTGGATGAGCCGACAACAGGGCTTCATACCGATGATATCAAAAAGCTGCTCGGGGTTTTAGAAACATTGGTAGAAGCAGGAAATACGGTAATTGTTATCGAACATAATCTGGATGTCATCAAATATTCAGATTACGTTATTGATTTGGGACCGGATGGCGGAGATAAAGGTGGAGAGGTGGTCGGTGTCGGAACTCCGGAACAGATTGTTGAAAATCCAAAATCCTATACAGGACAGTATTTAAAAAGAGTGCTGGCAAATTAATGTCGATGGATATGATCGTATTGACAATAATCTGTATCATAATATATAATAAAATTATCATACCGAAACGTTTTACTCAGAAATCAATTTCTAATAGAGTGCATATAATCGAAAAAAATATCTTAAAAAGTTTTTTTTCCAAAAGCTTATCAATTGTCTCTGTTCACTATACTTGCTGGAGAAAAATCACCTAATTCTTTAACGATTTTTATTGAAAAGAGAATCATGAAAATTAAATGTCCGAATTGCCCTCAGGTCTACAATATTTCGAAGGAAAAATTTCCAGAAGGTAAGAAGAAAATCGCTTTTCCTTGTCCAGCCTGTAAAACCACGATTCGTATTGATTTAAGCCAAATCGAGAAAGAGATGAACGCTCCGGACAAGTTGAATACCGCGCAAACAGATACTCCAATCATTGGAGTCGCTGACAGTCAGGCGCTGAAAAAAAAAATTATGAAGTCGGTCACGGATCTTCCCCCCCTTCCGCAGGTTCTGATGAAAGCGAACGAGATTATGGCAAACCCGTCATCAACATTCAAAGACCTGGGGGGAATTATTGAAACCGATCCGGCGATTGCCGGTCGTGTACTCAAACTGGCGAATTCAGCTTATTATGGATTACGAGGTATGGTATCCTCAATTCATCAAGCCTCGGTTGTTTTGGGATTTGAAGCTCTTGGAGAGCTGATCAGTGTTGTCGGAGCAGCAGGTCTGCTGGATAATATTTTAAGTGGATATGGCCTTGAAGCCGGTTCTTTATGGCAACACTCCCTTGCGGTTGCCTTTGGTTCAAAAATAATTGCGAGAAAAAAATATCCAACTCATGAAAATGATGCGTTTTCAGCGGGGTTGTTGCATGATTGCGGAAAAATGATTCTGGATGAATATGTAAAAGAAAGAGAGGCGCAGTTCGATTCTTTTCTGAAAAAAGAAGGGAATACCTATCTGGTGGCGGAAAAAAAGATTTTGGGATTTGATCACGCTGAAATTGCATATGATCTATGTAAGAAATGGAGTATTCCGGAGAGCCAAAGCATTGCCATCCGGTATCACCATTTTCCATCGGAATCCAATCAAAATGAGCTTGCTTATATCATACATATTGCCGATGTCCTTGCAATGAAAGGCGGTATCGGTACTGGATTTGATTCGATGTTTTATGAAATTGAAGCGAAAGCCCTTGAGTTTACATCAATACCTGAAAGCGAATTGGAGGAAATCATGCAGGAGATGATTGAATCGGTTGATAAGGTTTCTGAACAGATTCATCAATAACCGATTCACTTGAAAAACTGGGAAAAAATAAAAACCACACGGAGAAGCAGATCAAAATTTTTGTTTCTCCATGTGGTTTTTTCTTGTATTTCTCTATTTTCCAATTGTAAACAGTCCTGAAAGATTGAACATGAATTTCAGACCATAGGTATATATGAAAAATAAAACCGTAGCCTCAACGTTCCGTATTATTTCTTTCTGTTTGCTATTAACATCCGTGGTTGTATCTTCAATTGTTATCAGTCTGATTTGGAGCAACACATCATTGGTGAGCACGAAATTCCAGTTATGTGTGTTAATATTGTTGTTTGACACTCTTTTCATACTGATTCTCTATAGGTTGTTTCAGTACCAGTTAAATAATGACCTTGAAAATCGAGTTTCGGAAAGGACAAAAGAAATTCAAGCGGCGAACAAGCGTCTTCAAGAAGATATATCCGCTCGTGAAAGCATGGAGAAATCTCTTCGTGAAAGTGAAGACCGTTATCGGAAAACCTTTGAAGCAGCGCCCGATTCTATCGCGATTATTCGTATGCATGATGGAAAATATCTGGATGTAAATGACGCGTTTTGCCGTTTAACCGGTTTCTCAAAAAAGGAAGTTATTAAACAAACGATTTCCGACATTGAAGTTATCGGGGATTCCGCAGACAGGGATATATTTGAAAGAACGCTTCAGAACGACCAAAAGGTTGGCAGTTTAGAGACCAAATGCAGAAAAAAGGATGGAGCGTTTCTTAGTGTGCTGGTTTCAGCAAAAATTCTGATGTATGGCGATGAAGAATGTCTGATTACGATTTTTACGGATATTACGGAAAGAAAAAAGATTGAAGCTGCTTTACGGGAATCTGAAGAAAAATATCGATTGCTGACGGAAAATGCCAATGATGCCATTTTCATTATTCAGGATGGAAAGGTACTGTTTCCAAATCCCAAAGCGAGTGAGCTTGGTCGATATCTCGGCGGCCGTCCGGAGAGTTCCTCTTACTTTGATTATATTCATTCAAGTGATAGAGCCTTGATCATTAAGAGACATTTAAAAAGAATCTCCGGAGAAACACTGCCTGAAATTTGCACTTTTCGACTGGTTACCGTTGCCAGGGAGGAATTATGGGTTGAACTGAATGATGTGGCTATTTCCTGGAGTGGCCGGCCTGCAATCCTAAGCTTCCTGCGTGACATAACCAATCAGAAAAAACTGGAGTCCAAGATGGAACAAACGGAACGAATGGATGCAATCGGTACGTTAGCCGGAGGCATAGCACATAATTTCAATAATTTATTAATGGGAATACAGGGCAATCTTTCTCTTATTTTTCTCGATGAAGAGTCGAGCCAAAAAAATTATGATGAATTAAAGAGTATTGAACGTTGCGTTGAAAACGGGGCAAACCTGACAAAGCAGTTATTGGGGTTTGCAAGAGGCGGGAAATTTATACTGAAGCTTATCAATGCCAATGAGATTGTCCAAAACACTTCAAAAATGTTCGGACAATCCAAAAGGGAAATTAAAATTCATGGCAGTTATCAAAAATCCATCTGGACGATTGAAGCGGACCAGGGTCAAATTGAGCTGGTTTTGTTAAACATATACGTAAATGCCGCACAAGCAATGGAAACCGGTGGAGATATATATCTGACAACCGAAAATGTTACTTTTTCAGAATCCGATGCAATATTTTTAGGTCTTTTGACCAGGAAATTTATAAAAATTTCAATTGCAGATACAGGCCCTGGAATTGATGAAAAAATATTGGGAAAAATTTTTGAGCCATTTTTTACCACAAAAGAAGTGGGAGAGGGGACTGGACTGGGGCTTGCCTCGGCATTTGGTATCGTGAAAAACCATGGCGGTTTTATTGATGTGAAAAGCAAAAAAGGCGAGGGTGCAAGATTTGATATTTACCTTCCTGTGACAGATGAACGAAATCCGTCAGAAGAGATATGCATTGAAGAGCTTGCTACCGGAACTGAAACGATCCTCCTTATTGATGATGAAGATGTGGTTGCAGATGTGTGCCAGTTAATGCTGAAAAAGCTTGGTTATAAGGTTATTGTTGCAAGGGGTGGAAAGATTGGAATCGATGTTTACAATCGGGAAAAAGAAAAAATTTCACTCGTGATTCTGGATATCATTATGCCGGATATTGAAGGTGGACGGGTATTCAGCAGGATTAAAGAGATCAATCCGGATGCAAAGGTTCTCCTTTCCAGTGGGTGCAGCATGAACAATCAGGTTTCAACCATATTGGAAAAAGGTGGAAACGGATTTATTCAAAAGCCATTCAAAATCAAGCAGCTTTCATCATCCATTCGTGACATTATCGGATGTAAATAAGATATTATTTTTTTCAATAAGCCCTTTCTCCATCAATAGAATTTTTGACTGTGTGAAAAATACTTGACGATTGTGTTTCACCTGTTAAAATAGCCAATTTGTATTATTGACGGATAGTTCAAAATTCTTGAGGTATTCACCTGAAGAATTAATTTGTATAATATAAACAAGAAGGAGAATGGGAAAAATGGCACAGGCGATTTCAGATCGAAGGGATGTTGATTTTGTTTTACATGAAATGCTGAATGTTGAAGAATTGAGCAAGCATGAAAAATATGCTGAATTCAATAGGAAAACTGTGGATCTTATCATTTCTGAGGCACGCAATCTTGCAATAAAAGAAATCCTTCCGACAATGAAAATTGGTGATGATGAAGGGTGCAAATTCGAGAATGGAAAAGTAACAGTTCCGGAAGCATTTAAAAGACCTTTTGATCTGTTTGCCGAAGGTGAGTGGATTGCCATGACCGATGATCCTGAATTTGGTGGCCAGGGAATGCCCAGTACGGTTGCCATGGCTTGTGGTGAGCATTTTACGGGTGCCAACTGCGCATGGATGATGTATCCGGGATTGGCTCATGGCGCAGCAAAGATGATTGAAGAGTTCGGCACGGATGAACAAAAAAAAATATTCGTAAAAAATATGTATACCGGTAAATGGGGAGGAAGCATGCTCCTTACCGAACCGGAAGCCGGTTCTGATGTCGGGAATTTATCAACCAGTGCCGTGAAAAATGATGATGGGACGTATTCCATTAGCGGGAACAAAATATTTATTTCCGGCGGGGAACAAAATCTTACTGAAAATATTATCCATCCTGTTCTGGCCCGAATCGAAGGAGCACCGGCTGGAACCAAAGGGATCTCCATTTTTATTGTACCCAAGCTTTGGGTTAACAAGGATGGCAGTTTAGGACAAGATAATGACGTTGTCTGCACCGGGATTGAGGAAAAAATGGGTATCCATGGAAACAGTACCTGTTCCTTAACACTGGGGGGCAAGGGGAAATGCCGCGGTTTCTTGCTTGGAGAAGAAAACAAAGGGATGAAAGTAATGTTTCTCATGATGAATGAGGCGCGTCTTGGAGTCGGACTTCAAGGATTTGGTTTTGCCACTTCATCCTATATCAATGCTGTAAATTATGCCAAAGAAAGAAAACAGGGCAAAAATCTGCTTCAGATGATGGATGCGAACGCTCCCAGCGTTTCCATTATTGAACACCCGGATGTGAAACGTCAGCTTCTGTATATGAAAGCTCTGGTTGACGGGATGCGCGGACTTATCTATTTCACCAGCAATTGTTTTGATAAAGCAAAAATTGCCGAAACCGATAGTGATAGAGATAAATATCAGTGCCTGATTGAGATCCTGACCCCGATTGTAAAGTCATACTGCACCGAAAAAGGATTCGATGTATGTGTTCAGGGAATGCAGGTTTATGGTGGTTATGGATATATCCATGAATATCCCCAGGAACAGTTGGCCCGTGACTGTAAAATTACGAGTATCTATGAGGGAACCAATGGTATCCAGGCAATGGATCTCTTGGGAAGAAAACTTGGAATGAAAAAAGGCAAACCTTTTATGGATCTGCTTGCTGAAATGAATAAAACAATAGCCGCAGCAAAAGCGATCAAAGGCCTTGAAGAAACAGCCACAAAGTTTGAGGCGGCTGTAAACAAACTGGGTAGTGTGGCCATGAACATGGGGGCAACAGCAATGTCTGAAAGAGTTCTGGATGCGTTTGCTTCCGCACTTCCATTCTTGAATGTATGCGGTGATGTCATTATGGCATGGATACTTTTATGGAGAGCTTCTGTTGCAGCCGGTAAGGTTGAGCAGGCAAAGAAAAAGGATGCGGCGTTTTATGACGGCCAGATAAAAACAGCTCAATTTTACATAAATTCCATGCTTCCGTCCACAATAGGGACGATGGATTCCCTTCTTGCGATTGATCCGTCCATCATGCAGATGCAGAACGACTCTTTCAATGGATAGAATTTATATCCAATAGGGTAAATAATTATAAAAGGGGTGGCTTTGAAAGCCGCCTCTTTTTTTATCCGGAAGCGTGTCAAAGGGTTGACAATTTCAAATTTGCACTAATCTTTTGTCTGGTCTGAATTTTCAATGTTTATTCATATGCCTTATCCAAAACAGTTCTGTTTTGGAAAAAATTCCAATGAATCTTATGGATAATTTTTAATACAAACACACGGAAAGGAGCAGTAATGGAAGGTAAAAAGGAAACACGTCAATTTAAAACAGAGGTTCAACAACTTCTTAATCTCATCATTAATTCTTTGTATTCCAATCAGGAAATTTTTTTAAGAGAGCTTATTTCAAACGCTTCTGATGCAATTGACAAACTCCGTTTTCATTCACAGACAAATTCTGAAGTTTCAGGTGTTGATGCGGAATTAAAAATTAAAATCATTCCGGATAAAGAAAATCAAACACTTACAATTTCCGATAACGGGATTGGAATGACGTATGACGAGGTTATGGAAAATATCGGTACAATTGCAAAGAGCGGAACAGCCTCATTTATGAAGGCTCTTGAGAAATCGAAAAAAAATGAGATTTCCACCCCGGAATTGATCGGTCAATTTGGAGTCGGCTTTTATAGCTCTTTTATTGTCGCAGAAAGAGTTACCATCATAACCCGTTCCGTTGAGTCTGATAAAGGCGTTCAATGGGAATCAACCGGCGATGGTTCCTATACCATAGAAGATGTTGAGAAAAAAGGTCATGGCACGGATATTATATTGAAATTGAAGAAAATCGAGGAAGATGAGCAGGATTTTACGGAAGAGTGGACCATCCGCGGAATTGTCAAGAAACATTCTGATTTTGTAAACTATCCAATCGTTATGGATGTTGAAAGAGATGAACCTGTTCCGGAAAAAGAGCAGGTTGTCGACAAGGAGGGAAAACCGATTGGCGGCAAGACACGTAAGGTTATAAAAGAAGAAATGCTTAACTCCATGAAGGCCATCTGGTTAAAAAATAAAGATGAAATTACCGAGGAAGAGTACACGGAATTTTATAAACATGTAAGTCACGACTGGAATCCTCCATTATCCAGGATTCATCTTAAAATGGAAGGTACTACTGAATACAGTGTCCTGTTATATGTACCATCCAAGGCCCCCATGGATCTGTTTGCCCCGGATCGGAAACACGGACTCCAGCTCTATTGTAAACGGGTGTTTATCATGGAAAACTGTAAAGAATTGATTCCGGATTATTTTGGATTTGTAAAAGGAGTTGTGGATGCTCCCGACCTGAATCTGAATGTCAGCCGTGAAATTTTACAGCATGACCGATTGGTGCGTAATATTCGAAAGAATCTGATCAGCAGGCTTTTTAAACTTTTTTCAGATATGGAAAAAGATAAATATGAATCTTTTTACAAAGAATTCGGTCAGGTTATCAAGTCGGGAATTCATACTGATTTTGAAAATAAAGACAAGATTTCCGAGCTGATCCGGTTTAAAACAACCAAATCGGAAGATAAACTGGTTTCCCTGAAGGAATATGTGTCCGGAATGCAGCCGGATCAGAAAGAAATTTATTATATAACGGGAGACAACTTCACTTCAATCCTGAACAGCCCGCACCTGGAAGCCTTAAAAGAGAAAGAGTATGAAGTCCTGTTAATGACAGACCCGGTAGATGAATGGGTTGTCATGTCTCTTACAGAATATGATGGAAAAAAATTGAAAAGTGCTGAAAAGGGTGATCTGGAGCTGGATAAGGTAGATGAGAAAAAGAAAAATGAATTTACCTCTCTTTTTGATCATATAAAGGCCCGGCTTGAAAAGCAGATAAAAGAGGTTAAAGCTTCAACCCGCCTGAAAGGTTCCGTGGCGTGTCTTTCCGGAGATAATTTCGATATGAGCGCCTATATGGAGAAAATCCTGAAATCCACAGGACAAACCATTGAGAAAACCAAGAGAGTGCTGGAACTGAATGTTGAACATCCGGTTGTTGTCGGGATTAAAAATCTGTTTGAAAAAGATAAAGAAAATGAACGGATCAATGATTTTTGTGACTTGCTTTATGACATAGCGATCATCGGAGAGGGAGGGAAGGTGGACAATCCATCCCGTTTTTCTCAAAAGATTGGAGAGTTAATGAGCGAGGCATTAAAAAAATGATTGTGATCTGTTGATTTATCCCCCCATAATATCACCTCGTGAAAATGCAGGGGTTATCCCCTGCATTTTTTTTAAAGGTATCAGACAGGCCGGGAAATGGGAATACTTTCCGGCAAGATTGAATTTTATGATATAGGGAATTGAAATATTGGAAAATTTAAGCTATAAGTAATATCACGCCAAGTATAAATCAGATTGGGGTATACCATGGAACAGATAAACTCCACAGATCCAAAAAACTGTAACAGGTCGGAACCAAGAAAAATTGTTGATAAGTATTATAGTGTAGAATTTTCTTTTACAGGACTGGAAACGGTTTACCAATTCAGAATATGGAATTTGTCGGAAAGCGGGATGTGTGTTCTTGTCCGGGAAGATTCTACCGTGCTTGGGTATCTGAAAGAGGGGCAAATTTTCAGCTTGAAATATTACGCAACAGATCGGCCTGGTAAAATCGAGGTGTTGGAAACCGAAGTAAAACATATTTCCAAAGATAGCCAGGGACGATTTAAAGGCCATGTTATGGTGGGGTTACAAATTATAGAAAAAGAAAAATGATTGATCGAATGAATATCAGGAAAGGCTGTTTTTTACATGAGTGAATTTATATACCAGGATCTATTCTCCCTTGATGAAGATCAAACCGAATACCGTCTTTTAACAAAATCCCATATTTCATTTTCGAAATTTGAAGGTGAAGAGATTGTGAAGATATCTCCGGAAGGATTGACCGTGTTGTCTGAAAAAGCTTTTACAGATATCTCTCATCTTCTCCGATCTTCTCATCTGGCATCGCTGAAAAAAATTCTGGATGACCCTGAAAGCTCCGGCAATGACCGGTATGTGGCCCTTGAGATGATCAAAAATGCGGTGATTTCTTCGGATTTTATTTTTCCGATGTGTCAGGATACAGGTACTGCAATCATAATGGGAAAAAAAGGGCAGCATGTCTGGACTGGATTTCAGGACGAGGAAGCCCTTTCCAGAGGAGTGTTCAATGCATATCAGACCTGTAACCTGAGATATTCTCAAAACGCACCGCTTGATATGTATGAAGAAGTGAATACAAAATCGAATCTGCCGGCTCAGATTGATATATCTTCCGTGCAAGGGAAGGATTATCGTTTTCTGTTTATGGCAAAAGGCGGCGGGTCAGCAAATAAAACCTATCTGTATCAGGAAACCAAAACAATTCTGAATCAAGGCACGCTGGAGATATTCCTGGAAAAAAAAATGAAGTCTCTGGGCACATCTGCCTGTCCTCCCTATCATCTTGCCATTGTGATCGGAGGGCTTTCTGCAGAGTTGAACCTGAAAACCGTCAAGCTCGCTTCTGCCGGCTATCTGGATGGATTGTCCAAATCAGGGAATTCTCATGGCCGTGCATTCCGGGATCTTGATCTTGAAAACAGAATGCTTGAAAAGTCTAAAAAATTTGGAATCGGCGCCCAATTTGGCGGAAAATATTTTTGTCATGATATCCGGATCATCCGTATGCCAAGGCACGGTGCATCCTGTCCTGTTGGAATTGGTGTAAGCTGCAGCGCAGATCGAAACATTAAAGGGAAAATCAACAATCAAGGGATTTTTCTGGAAAAACTGGAAACAGATCCGGCAAGATATCTGCCTCAATCACCGGAACCGGACTCCCGGGCAATCCATATTGATCTGAATCAATCCATGGATAAGATCCGTACTATTTTAACCCGCCACCCTGTTGCAACCAGGCTGGAATTGACAGGAAAGATAGTGGTTGCAAGAGATATCGCCCATGCAAAGATCAAGGAAAGACTGGATCGTGGAGAAGCGCTTCCGGAGTATTTTAAAAATCATATTATTTACTATGCCGGGCCGGCCAAAACACCAAAAGGATACCCGTCCGGATCTTTTGGCCCCACGACCGCCGGCCGTATGGATTCATATGTTTCCCTGTTTCAGAAAAACGGGGGATCCATGGTGATGCTTGCCAAAGGCAACCGCTCAAAAGCGGTTACGGATTCTTGTAAAACCCATGGGGGTTTTTATCTCGGATCAATCGGAGGGCCGGCAGCCAGGCTTGCAAAAGAATGCATAACCAATGTTGAGACAATAGAATATCCTGAGCTCGGAATGGAAGCTGTGTTTATGATATCGGTAAAAAATTTTCCTGCCTTTATTATCATTGATGACAAGGGTAATGATTTTTTTGAAACCCTTTTGGATTGAATACACTCAGAACGAAAAAATAACCATTGGACGGCATGTTGTTCCCTTATACTTGTTACTGGCAAGATAGAATGATGAAGGGATAGACGTCTCGTCGCTGATCTTTTTTTATTCAAATATAATTTACTTTTATTTTTAACAAAGGAGAGGTTTATGGCTAAACAAATGCAAACAATCGACGGAAATACCGCAGCCGCTCATGTAGCTTATGCCTTGAGTGATGTGGCAAACATCTATCCAATTACCCCTTCTTCACCGATCGGAGAAATCGCCGATGAATGGGCCGCCGGCGGCCGGAAGAATATTTTCGGGCAAACGCTTCTGGTAAGACAGCTTCAATCCGAAGCCGGTGCATCCGCTTCGGTTCATGGAGCACTTGCTGCGGGGGCTTTAACATCCACCTTTACAGCATCACAGGGACTTCTTCTGATGATCCCGAACATGTATAAAATGTCCGGTGAACTCCTACCGGCTGTTTTGCATGTAACCGCCCGTGCTATTGCTGCCCATGCGCTTTCCATTTTTGGTGATCATCAGGATGTCATGGCTGTGCGTCAAACAGGGTTTTCACTCCTTGCATCCGCCTCTGTTCAGGAAGTAATGGATCTTGGACTGGTTTCGCATCTGGCTGCAATTGAGGGAAGTGTACCCTTTCTCCACTTTTTTGATGGATTCAGGACTTCCCATGAGATTCAGAAAATCGAACTCATCGATTATAACGATATGGCCGGCCTGGTTAACTGGGAAGCAGTAAGGACATTCCGGGGCAGGGCAGCGAACCCGGAAAAGCCTGAATTAAGAGGTACGGCACAAAATCCGGATGTATACTTTCAGGGAAGAGAAGCAGCCAATCCTTTTTATTTGAAAATACCCGGGATTGTTGAATCCTACATGGCCAAAGTTGGAAAGATTACCGGCCGGCATTATCATCTTTTTGATTATGTTGGAGATCCGAAAGCGGAAAGAATCATCATCTCCATGGGGTCATCCTGTGAAACCATCGAGGAAACAGTAAATCATATGATTGGAAAAGGGGAGAAGGTCGGCCTTGTCAAGGTAAGGCTGTTCCGGCCATTTTCACCGGATCACCTTTTGAATGCAATTCCCGAATCCGTCTCAAACATAACGGTTCTGGATCGAACAAAAGAGCCTGGAGCAATTGGTGATCCATTATACATGGATGTAATGACTTCCTTTATGGAAAAAGGTAGAAAAGCGAAGATTGTGAACGGGCGTTATGGCCTTGGATCAAAAGAGTTTAATCCCAGCATGGTCAAGGCTGTTTTTGATAACATGAAAAAGACAAGCCCCAAAAACCATTTCACAGTTGGTATCAACGATGATGTTACCAATACATCCATACCGGTTGATGCGGGATTCGATGTCGCTCCTGAGGGCACTGTACAATGCAAATTCTGGGGGCTTGGAGCAGATGGAACGGTTGGTGCCAACAAAAGCGCAATCAAGATTATCGGCGACTATACGGATTTGTATGCGCAGGCCTATTTTGCGTATGATTCCAAAAAATCAGGAGGAGTAACCATATCCCATCTGCGATTTGGAAAAACACCGATCCAGTCAACCTATCTGATCGATTCAGCGGATTATATCGCCTGCCATAAATCAGGTTATGTCGATATGTATGATGTTCTGGAAGGGATTAAAGATGGTGGTACGTTCATGCTGAATTCCAACTGGACACCGGATCAGATGGAAGAAAAGCTTCCTCCCGGGATGCGTAAAACCATAGCCGATAAAAAATTGAAATTTTTCAACATCGATGCAGTTAAAATTGCAACCGAGGTAGGACTTGGCGGCCGAATTAATATGATTATGCAAACCGCCTTTTTCAAACTGGCAAATGTGGTTCCGGTGGATGAAGCCATTTCCTATCTGAAAGATCAGATCAAAAAGATGTTTGGGAAAAAAGGGGATGAGATTGTTAACATGAACTATGCTGCTGTTGATAAAACCCTGGAAAACATGATTCAGATTACCTATCCGGAATCCTGGAGCAGCCTGACGGAAACAAAAATTTCACAGAAAGAAGAACCAGACTTTGTGAAGAATGTTATGCGTCCCATGCTGGCTGTACAGGGGGATAAACTTCCGGTCAGCGTATTTACCGCCGATGGCCTTTTCCCGGTTGCGACAACGCAATATGAGAAAAGAGGAGTGGCGATTAATGTGCCGGAATGGATCAGTGAAAATTGTATCCAATGCAATCAGTGTGCGATGGTTTGTCCTCATGCAGCCATTCGACCGGTTCTCTTGACGGATGATGAGCTGTCCGCAGCGGGTTCTTCTTTCACGGCACTCAAGGCCACCGGAAAGGAGCTGACCGGGTATCATTTCCGGATGCAGGTAAACACCCTGGATTGCATGGGTTGCGGAAATTGTGCAGATATCTGCCCGGCCAAAAAACCGGCACTCGTCATGAAACCGATTGAAACACAGACCGCAATACAAATCGGGAATCATGAATACTCTCTGAAGATACCGGTTCGTGACAATCTAATACAACGCACAACGGTAAAAGGAAGTCAGTTCTGTCAACCCCTTCTTGAGTTTTCCGGAGCCTGTGCCGGGTGCGGAGAGACCCCTTATGCAAAACTGGTAACCCAGCTTTTCGGAGAAAGGATGATCATTGGTAATGCCACAGGGTGTACTTCCATTTGGGGCGGTTCAGCCCCCTCAATTCCATATTGTGTGAACAAGGACGGTTTCGGGCCTTCATGGGGAAATTCATTGTTTGAAGATCCGGCAGAGTTTACGTATGGCATGTTCCTCGGAGTATTGCAGCAGCGATCCAGACTTGCAGATCTGATCCGGCAGGCGATTACAACCAGTATTCCACAGGACATAAAAGATGCAATGAATGGATGGCTTACGAACATGAAAAGCCCGGAGTTGTCCAAGAAATATGGGGATCAGCTAAAAGAACTTCTTCCTGCTCAAAAGGATGACAAACTTCTGACTGAAATCAATGGTTATTCAAAACTGTTTACCAAAAAATCCTTCTGGGTATTTTTGGGAGATGGCTCTGCATATGATATTTCTTTCGGCGGGATTGATCACATCCTGGCTACCGGTGAAGATGTAAATGTTCTTGTCTTTGATACAGAGGTTTACTCCAATACAGGCGGCCAGTCTTCAAAAGCCACACCAACCGGTTCGGTTGCAAAGTTTGCCGCATCCGGTAAAAAGACTTCAAAAAAAGATCTGGGTGGTATGGCCATGACCTATGGATATGTTTATGTGGCTAACATTGGAATGGGTGCCAACAAACAGCAGACCATCAAAGCCCTGGTTGAAGCAGAAAGCTATGATGGCCCATCTTTAATCATGGCGTATTCCCCCTGTATAAACCATGGTATCCGGAAAGGAATGGGAAAAACACAGGAGGAAACAAAGCTGGCAGTGCAAACCGGTTATTGGCCGCTTTATCGATATAATCCAACGTTAAAGGCAGAAGGCAAAAATCCTTTTATACTGGATTCCAAAGCTCCTGACGGAAAACTTAAAGAATTCCTCTCCGGGGAAGTGCGATACGCGTCGTTGAAGAAAATGTTCCCTGAGGAGGCGGAAAGACTGCATAAGAGACTCGAAGAAGAGTTTGTAGAACGCTATGAATCTTTAAAAAGCAAGGCAGATACAGGTTCATCTGGAAAAGATGAATAGACCCAAGCATTCGTCTCCTTTCGGCAAGCATGCGCAGGCCGAAAGGAGACACCTTGGGGAAGAAACCACCAGGCCGGATATGGAGGGAAACGGATGATTCATTCGTTTCCCTCTTTTTTTTTAAAGCTGCATTGTCAAAGACGTATAAAATTGCAAAAGAAAATCTTCTCCAAAAGACCATTTTAATTTGGCAAAACATTAAAAAAAAGCCCAAATCGTATGATCGTTAATTCGGTATGATAGTATTATGGTAAATCACAACGTATCCGTTATTGACTTTCTCTTTTAATTGCTCTTTTTCGATAAAGGTTTCTAAAAGTTGCAATATCTGCCGTTTTTCTTTTACATCCATTTTTTCGATTTGACCAAATCGACGCCAGAGGTGCAGATCCTTTTTTTTGCTGTTTATGGCGGATTTGTTTATGCCAAGCAGCTCACCCACCCCAAACCTCGTCATGGGAATGCAGTTTGATATGCCCCTGCGCTTTTCGTTTCTTGATGTCTTTCATATCCTTGTAAAGCGTGGAATATGTCCGGTTCCTTTTGGGCGATCCTTGTCAGCTTCTCGCGAATAATCCGCCGGATAAGCGGTTCCAATTCCTTGGCGATCTCGTTTGCTGAAAATTGTTGAGGCTGGTTCATTTTATTTTCTCCTGTTATTAGGACGTATGGCCAAAATATTATTCTATAACAAATACGCTGTCAAATAATCTGGTTGCGGCGAAAAGACAACCAAATTTCTGCCCGTACATAGAACCATCAAATTGAAAACTCAGGGAATACATTTTTCAATGTTATTTGGAACAATGAACGAGTCTTTTGATATTTCCAGAGAATCCAGATCAATCCGTTTGAGAAGCGGCCCGGGCAGATAGTTGCTCAGATAATCCTTTGCGACATCGATATTGCTCCATGTTTTCCGGAACAGCTTGTCATGGGGATTGACCAGTTTGTCGTTCATATTCACTTGAGTCCAGATACTGGTACAGCCGTTTCTTTTATTCCAGACCGATGATCTCTTCCAAGCAGCTTATCCGGAGAATATCAGACTCTCTGTTTTTTTTGCAAGCGTGAAATGCATTTTTCCGAACAGAACCAGTTTGGACAAACACTCTTCCTTGACCGATCGGACCCAGCGTTCGGCAAAAGAGTTCAGGTTTGGACTCTTCGGCGGCAACCGGATCGGCTTGATGCCTACGGATTGAAGAATCTTCTGAAATGAATGACAGAACTTGGAGTCCCGGTCATGAAGCAGATAGCGGCATCCGGACAGAAAGCCAATTTCGACCATACTGACATTCCGGGCCATCTGTTTCATCCAGTATTCATCCGGGTTGGGCGTGATACCGGCGATATGAACCTTCCGGATTCCGATGTGAATGAAAAAAAGAACATAACAGGTGATCAGACCAGCTTTTGTGATCGCTTCGGTTGTAAAGAAATCACAGGCAGCCAGAACATTTTCATGGGATTTGATAAAATCATGCCAGGAGATATCCTGCCTTCGTTTGGGAGCAGGAGGGATTCCATTTTTTCGCAGGATATTGCCGATAGACTGATTGCTGATGTTTATTTATCCTTCAACAGCAACATCTTGATATCTAAAGGGGTAAATTCAAACCTTCGCGACGGTGATAGCTTTCCGCTCTTAATTTTACCAGCTTGACGAATACTTTTTACAAGATTATTGAAATCATTCTCTTTCATAATTACAATTTACTTTTTGTTCTGACTTTTTGATAAGGGACTGTTACTGACTGGTTTCTGCGATGATCTGTTTCAATTTTTCTGCGATTCTTTCCTTATCCTCCGCAGCCTCCATTTCCTTTGTAACAATGGTCATACATCCCAGTGACAGATAGGTTTGATCGGTCTCAAAAGATTCAATGGATGCCTGGTCTTTCAGCCACACAGCCCGGCCTTTTTCAAATAACAACTTGTACACGGCTTCGGTATTGCCTTTTTTTCGCGTTTCCAGCCGTATTTTTTTCCGTGAACTGTAAAGTTCTTTTTTATCCACGACCTTTTGCTGTATGTTGATATAATCGTCAACATAATCATATTCCCGGCGGTCAATAACACTGTTCCGGAAAGCCCCGCTGATTTCAGGGGGAGCGCATCCCATTAATCGTGTAAATTGTTTGCTGACAAATTCATACCAGATTGTTTTATTACCACCATGCCATGCCGCCAGATAGATAATCGCCGGCATATCGATCTCATCCAACAGTTGGAGCCGGTTGATGTAAAGGGCAACTTTTTCTTTCAGTTCCTGGCTGTAATTCCCGGTTAAAATTTTTCCATAATATTGATCCAGATCGATCGTGTCCATTGATATATCATTTGTCATGTCCACCTCTTATGGCTTGAAATAGATTGATCACTGAAAAGCCTTGTATCGTTATTCTCCTGTCAAGTCAAGCCGGTGCCGGCGTGAATGTTCCCATTATTCATTATACTTGTGTTTTACTGAAAATGTTTCCTTGACAATCGGACGTTATTTCTTTATTTTTAACATATTGATAACTCTCAATCTATGAAAAGGGTGTCTGTCTTACCTGACCCGATCTGAAAAAACTGAGGTTTCTCAACAATATTATCAAAAAGGTATTCAACTCTCAATAACCTGCATCTATTATATTGCACCGATATTAAAGATAAAAAAATCTATATAGGCGCTTGTTCCGTGCTGGATTTACATATCCGTTAGTGCTGGAGATACAATATGGTTGAAAGGAATAAAAAACGGTTTGGTGACAATGATGAGCTCCTGTTTTCCGAAGAAGAGTCCGGTATTGACCATGCGATTGATTCTGAAAACGAAAAGCCATGGAAAATAATTATTGCAGACGATCAGGAAGAAATTCATAGTGTTACCAAGCTTGTACTGGATGATTTTACTTTCCAGAATCGTGGGTTGCAGTTTTTAAGTGCATATTCAGGAGAAGAAACCAAACGGTTTGTCAGGGAAAATGAAGATGTAGCCTTTATCCTCCTGGATGTTGTGATGGAAACAGATAACGCGGGTCTTGAGGTTGTCCGATATATCCGTGAAGAATTAAAGAACAACATTGTTCAGATTGTTCTAAACACCGGCCAGCCTGGCCAGGCGCCGGAACAGGAAGTCATTACCCGTTACGATATTAATGATTATAAATCCAAAACAGAATTCAATGCCAGAAAACTTCTGACTTCTGTTACCGCTTCTCTGCGTGCTTACAGTCTTTCCCACAATCTTCACCAGGCAAATCTGAAACTCAGCCGATATCAAAACCATCTGGAAGAGCTGGTAAAGGAACGTACAGCAGAACTGGAAGAAACAAATCAGAAGCTGAAAATTGAAATACAGGAGCGGATCAAGGTGGAAAAAGAACTTCAACTCAGTAATGAAGTTCAAAGCAATATTCTTTCCGCCTCACCGATTGGAATCTGTCTGATTAAAAATAAATCCATTGAATGGATTAATGATGAGATGGTTAAAATGTTCGGTTTTTCTTCAACAGATGACTACAAGAAAAAGAAGATACAGATTTTTTACCCCTCTGATAATGAATATAAGCGTGTTAAGGACGTTATCCGGGAGAATGTAAAGGCAAATACGCCTGTCAAGGTGGATGCAATTTTTCAGCGCATGGACAAAAGCACTTTTTCTGGTAATTTAAAAATCAGCAGTCGTGACATGATTAACTACATGGATCAATCCGTAATTACCATATCGGACATTACATGGAGAATACATGCGGAGCAGGACCGGATTCAAAAAGAAAGACTTCAAGGCGCCCTTGAAATGTCGGGCAGTGTTTGCCATGAACTGAATCAACCCTTGCAATATGTTTCAGGCGCTACGGAGATCTTACTCATGGATCTTCCTGAAGATGATCCATTACAAGAAACCATGCGAAAAATTAAATCTCAGGTTGACCGCATGGGCTCCATTACGAAAAAACTGATGGGGATAACGAGTTATAAAACCCGGGAATACGTTGGCGGCCGGCAGATAATTGATATTGATAAGGCTTCTGAATTCAGTACGGATGATTGTAAGGAATGATACAGTTCATGGGCGCATCAGACCATCGAATGAATTTTGACCGAGGGAAAAAGAGAAGTATCTGTATGAGGAAAAAATTTGGCCGCACTGAACCGATTCATAAAATCCTGGTTAACATTCAGTTCCATATAGGTTATCCGATCTTTGATTCTGGAAACTTCATCCATGGCATGCTGATCTGAGAGAAGTATCGACGCTCCTTCCAGAGAACTGTTTCCCAGCACAATATAATTCTCAATAGCCAAATCAGGCAGCATCCCAATGGATATGGCTGATTTCGGATCAATAAAAGAGCCGAATGTCCCTGCTACATAAAAAGTTGAAAGTTCTCTGAGATCAACTCCCACCGAGGCTGAAATGGTTTCAAGGATGGTGTACATGGCGGCTTTGGATCGTGACAGACTGTCCAGGTCTGTCTGATGGATTGATAGATCTTTGTTCGTTCCGGATTTTTTTCCAGGTACCAGGATAAAGGATAAACCATGAACTGTTTCTTTTATATGAGCGCCGGCTTCTGAAGGATTCAATTTTCCCCTGATATCGATCATGCCGGAGAGGAAGAGTTGGGCAGCCAGATCGATCAGACCTGATCCGCAAATGCCTATAGGGGGGGCATTATCGATTGTATGGATCGTAATTTCCCGGGTTACTGGATCAATCTTGACCTTGTCAATAACACCCGGTCCGGCCATCATCCCCATTTTGGTGACACCACCTTCCAATGCCGGTCCGGCAGCACCGGCACAGGCGATCAGCCAGTTCTGATTGCCAATCACAACCTCCGCGTTTGTCCCTACATCAACAAGGATGGCGGTCTCTTCTCTTTGATATATCCTGGAAAACAGGATCCCGGAAATCAGATCTCCGCCAAAATAACTTCCGATATTTGGAAAAATAAATACCCTGCCGGATGGATTGATGAGAATTCCCAGCTTTTGTGCTTCAATTGTATCCGGAGTGTTGGTTACGGGAATATAGGGTTCCCGGATGATGTAATGCGGTTTGATGCCCATGAAAAGATGGGTCATGGTTGTATTGCCGGCGATGGACATCAGATAAATATGTTCCGGTTCCAGATTACAGGAATGACAAATTGTCGATATCTCCTCATTGAGTTTGCCGATAATCAGACGATTCAGATCATTCAACCCCTGATCCGAAGCAGCGTAATGAATTCTGGTTAATATGTCCGCCCCGATGGATATCTGCGGGTTGTCAAATGATGTTTCAGATAACGGTTGGCCGGTCACCAGATCAATCACACGTATCACAACCCTGGTCGTTCCAAGGTCAACGGCGATGCCGGCAATGGTGGATGGGTCGTCAGTGCCGGATATGCCGGTCAGAATCCAGTGGTCATAATTTTTAAAAAGAACACATCTGATTTTATAATTACAGGAACGGATAAGATCCGGCAGTTTTTTAAGCAGATGTAAGTCAATATCAATCTGGTTCGTATTCAGTTGCTTTTTTAATTTTGAAATCAGGCGATCCGCGTCAGCAGTGTTGTCCTGAATTGTCGGGAGGGGAAGGGATATGGTTGTGACCCATCCTTGATTTTGTTCTTTCATGTTCAATCGAATTACAATTTAAAAGTCATGTCCCATGCAACAGCAAGGCAATCCAGCTTATAGTGCCGGTTCTTTATGATCTTTTGACAATCCTTTTCGATCTTATCCATTTCCGAGTCTGTTCGCTCCTGGTTGATATGGAATAAACCAAGTTGCTTTACCCCGGCATCATGTGCCAGATCCAGGGCATCCATGTAAGAGGAATGTCCCCATTCGATCTGTTTTTTATATTCTTCAGGAGTGTATTCGGCATCATGGATCAGCAGATCCGCACCTGAACAGAATTCAAGATAGGCAGACCGCTCCAGGCCGCCAAAATGGATGAACCCTAACTCATTATCGGTCAGGAAAACGAATGTTTTTTCATCTTCGATAAATTTATAGCCACATCCGCCGTTGGGATGGCTTAAACGGATTGGAATCACCGTTACAGAACCGATATTGAATTGATTCGGGCATCCGTCCTTGTATACAATTTTTGCACTCAATTCATTGTATTTTTTTGGGAAATTTGGAGGAGCCAACAGCTTTGTTATCATTTTTTCTGCATATTGTTTTGGAAATGGACAGCGGAAAATATCGATTTCTGTTTCTTGGATAAACAGGGGTTTAAAAAAAGGAAACCCGATCAGATGGTCCCAATGAGCATGGGTAAAAATAATGTTGTATTGATATCTTTTTTCTTCAATGAGTTGGTTACCCAGTCTTCTGATTCCGGTTCCGGCATCAATAATGATAATATCATTGCTTTTGGTTCTGATTTCGATGCAGGTCGTATCACCGCCATATTTAATACAGTTTTTCCCGGAAACAGGAATAGAGCCTCTCGACCCCCAGCATTTGATAAGCATGAGTTACCTTTCAGGTTGAATTATCAATTGATTGTTGTTCCTAAAAAAGTATGCCATACACCGTCTCGATCCCAGGTTTTCATGATTTTTACAGGGAGTCTTTTTAATTGATCCGCTATGATCCTGGCTTCGCTTCGCAATAATCCAGACAGAATAAAATAACGGAATGTAAGAAAAGGCTCTGTTTTTATCAGATTTTTCATTACATCATAATGGATGTTCGATATCATGAGGTCTACTGGTTTGTCCATCAATTCTTCGGCTCGTCCACGTACCACGATTATTTTTTCTTCCAGTTGGTTCAAACATACATTATTATAAGCGGTTTTTGCAGCCAGATAGTTGAAATCCACGGCAAGGGCTCTCTTGCACCCTAATCTTGCTGCGGCGATCGCAAGAAGTCCTGTTCCGGTTCCCAGGTCCAGAATCGATTCTATTTCAGCACCATACCATAAAGTGATGAGCGCTTCAAGGCAGTCGTTCGTGGTTGGATGGTTTCCGGTGCCAAACACAAGCCCGGGGTCAAGGATGATTTCAAGATCATCTGATGATGTTCTATCCTGATTTTTTTTCTCCCAAGGGGGAATAATGACAAAACGATTTACACGAAAGGCTGTTATTTTATCACCATGCCACTCTTCATAGGTCATTGTATATTTATCCAGAAATTCTATATCCGGCAGAATGACAATCTGATGATCGATAAAATGATCGGCAGACTCGGAAAAGAACAAAAAGGAATAGCCGTCCTCTTCCCAGTTACCCAGAAAATGATCTGCCCCGTCTGTTGCATTGCCTGGCAGATGCCCCTTGAGGTAATAGATATGAAGGTCTTTTCCCGGCAACGATTCGGGTGTGTAAACTGTTCTGTTTCGTATTATTGATTCAGGCATATCGCATTTGTTCAGGGAATGATTTTATCAAATATCTGAAATGCAGCTTGAATCGCTTTGTTGTTCTCCGGTATCTCAATGGTCGGCGTTCCATTCAGATCAAATTCATACACAGCATTGTCTTCAGGAATTGTTCCGGCAAACTCAAGGTCTTCATCTTTAATCAGATCGAATACCGTACTGGTTGGATCTTCTTTACATTGATTGATAACCAGATAACTTTTTTTCATACCAATATTCAGGGTTTTTGCCAACTGATGAATCCGGATGGCAGCCTGAAGCCCTCGTCTGGATGTGTCTGTAACTGTAAGAAGAACATCCACGTTTTTGGTCGTAAAGCGGCTGATATGTTCCATGCCCGCTTCATTGTCCATAACAATATATTGGTAGTTTCCGGATAATTTTTCCAGAAAACCGGTCAAGAGTGTGTTGGCCGCACAATAGCAGCCGGAACCTTCCGGTTGGCCCATTACAACCAGATCATATCCATCTGCTTCGGAAATAGCCTGTTCAAGCTTCATGGACATGAAGATATCTTTTGTCATGCCACTCGGGACAATCCCTTTTTTCATTTCTTCCCTGGCATTTCCCAGTGTATCGGCTACTTCAAGTCCAAGAACTTCATTCAAATTCGCATTGCTGTCCGCATCCACCGCCAATACCGGCTTTTTCCCCCGGCTGATCAGGTATTTGATGAGCATTCCAGCAACCGTTGTTTTACCTGTTCCTCCTTTTCCGGCCAGTGCAATTGAAAAGGGCATAATCGTTTCCTCACTTTGTATGTATTTTCATTAATAAATAAATTCTATCAAACTAAGATAGCCACGATGAACAGTCAAGCAAGTTTTTTTCAATCATATGTATTTTTTATTCCGTACCGGGGATATCAAAATTTCTTGCCGGGTTCTCGATTGTACGGCTGTCCAACCTTTCTTGACATCGTTTGGTTATTGTCTTAATAAGAACTTT
>CAMBQS010000006.1 GCA_945870015.1 Desulfocicer vacuolatum DSM 3385 | reverse complement strand
ATTAATACCCGTTTTTCCACTCCGACATCAGCCTTTATTTTTTTCTGAATATCAATCAGAGGCTGCATGGCTGCATGTCCGAAATAGATGGCTTCCATCATATCGGCTTCACTTACAATATTACCGCCACCCTCTACCATAACAACGCCGGTTTTTGAGCCTGCCACCACAATATTGATATCACAATTTTCATCCTTGCATTGTGAAATCGTTGGATTTGCAATAAATTCCCCTTTCACTCTGGCAACCCGGACTGCGGCGATTGGACCGTCAAAAGGAATATCGGAAATCTCAAGTGCAACAGAGGTTCCAACCATGGCAAGTACGTCCGGATCGTTTTCTTTATCCATGGATAACACAGTTGCAATCACCTGTGTTTCAGCATGGTAATTTTTTGGGAAAAGAGGGCGAATTGGCCGATCGATCAAACGACAGGTAAGGATCTCCTTTTCACTGGGACGGCCAACTTCACGCCGGAAGTAATTCCCGGGAATTCTTCCTGCAGAATATATTTTTTCCTGGTATTCAACGGAAAGGGGGAGAAAATCAAGTCCGGCCTTTTCTGATTTATCCGCAACGACTGTAACCAGAACCATTGTTTCTCCAAACTGCACCAGAGCGGACCCCGAAGCCTGCTTGGCAACCTTGCCAACCTGTATTTCAAAGGTTCTTCCTCCAATATCAGCTTTATATGAAATTTCCATACATAATCTCCTAAGTAGACAGCATTTGAAAACAAAACCAAAACCGATTCAAATGAATCATGCTGCCGGAATACCCCCCATCCGGTCAAGATTATTCACCGGGCTTTAGCATCTATCTGATTTTTGCAGATAACCAAACCTGCCTATTCATGCGGCAACCCTTGGTCTCGCTCCCGCTTACTCCCTGATGATCTACTTCTGATTCATATTGAGTCAGAGATATTCACAGGAAAAAGCCTCTGCATAAAGCGTTATAATCCATCCAGCCTATCTTCTTAAATTGAGGCCTTCAATAATTGTACGATACCGATTAACATTTTTATTCTTTACATAATTTAATAATCTTCGGCGCCTTCCAACCAGAATC
This sequence comes from Desulfocicer vacuolatum DSM 3385, assembly GCA_945870015.1. GTDB lineage: Bacteria > Desulfobacterota > Desulfobacteria > Desulfobacterales > SURF-7 > QZKS01. Next base: position 23,253 of record CAMBQS010000006.1, on the reverse strand, counting down.
AACAGACCTCTTCTAGAATGATGATCCTTTGTATGAACCTTTACATGCTCTGTAAGGTAAGTAATGCGGCTTGTTAAAAGCGCAATTTGAACCTCCGGAGATCCGGTATCTGTATCATGCATTTTAAAACGATCAATCATATCCTTCTTGTTACTAGATGTAAGCGTCACTTTCTTTTGCCTCCTCTTAAAAAAAAATCAGTTTTTAAAAAAACTCTTCCGCAATCCGTCACAGTTTGCCCCAGCATTATGGTGCTCAAGGATGAAAAACACAACAGTAATCATAAGCGCCATCTTTTTTCAGGGTATCGATAACTGCAAGCAGATTATTTTGTAAATCAACAATTTTTATATATCCATTCAATCGATCTCTTGTTTCCGACTCGATCCATTTTCCTGTTAAGTCAGAATCCGTTATTGGTTTTCCATATAATATTTTTTTTGTAATCCCCTCGTCTGCAACCATCCCTTTCATAGCACGGATTGCATCGCTCATACAGATCAGGCTATCTTTCAGCCTGCCCTGAGAAACAATCGTTTCAATCTCCTCCAGTGTAACAGATTGATCGATTGTAAACCCGCAACTTTCAATCCTCCTCAGCCGCTGAAGATGGCTTCCACACCCAAGCTCTTTGCCTATATCCGCGCAAAGTGTCCGGATATAGGTGCCTGCTGAACAGGCCACCTGAAAATCGATCTTTGGAAGATCGATTTTCAGAATCTCAAGGCTTGAAATCATGACACGCCGGGCAGATTTCTGAACAGGCCTGCCCTTACGCGCCAATTTGTATAACCGCACACCATTCATTTTCAATGCCGAGTACGCAGGTGGAACCTGATCAATCTCTCCCACAAAACGGCGGAAAACAGAATGAAGGTGTTCCTCCGGAAAGTCAAAATGATCACAGGTCGCTATCACTTTTCCTGTTATATCAAGTGTGTCGGTTTCTGTACCAAGGAGCAGTGTTCCCTGATATTCTTTGTTCCCATTTAAAAAAAACCGGGCCAGCCTTGTTGCCTGATTCACACAACAAATCAAAACACCGGTTGCAAACGGATCTAGTGTCCCCGTATGCCCGACTTTGTGTAACCCCGCATTCCTTTTTAAAAGAGCCGTAACCTTTGCAGATGATATACCTGCGGGCTTATCAATGATAAGCATCCCACTTGATTCGTTTTCCATACAACTTCTTTACGGGAGGGTTTAAAAATTGTCAGCCAAGCGTAAAATTTCTGCTTTAATCTCCGACAAAGTTGAAACCACATTAAATCCTGCGGCGGTTTTATGTCCACCGCCTCCATATGTGGCTGCAATTCCAGCCACATCCACCGATCCATCTGAACGAAGACTGATATGGAATTGATGCTTGCTGTCCGGCATATCGGTGCAACCATTATTGCTTTCAAAAATCAATGCCGCGACCTTTACATCTTCAATATGCCTTGCATAATTGATTAACCGTCCCAAATCTTCCGGCTTCGAACCTGTTTTGTTCAGCATCTCCTGAGTCAATGCCATTATCGACAATTTACCATTTTTGGAAACTTCTATGGACTCAAGCACCATATTCAAAAGCTTAATCCGGCTAAGAGAGTATGCAACCGAAACATGACTGGCCACATAATTCGGATCAACACCCAGAGCGACCATTTCTTCGCAAATGGCAAACGCTTCCTGATTCGTATTTGAAAACCGAAACGAACCCGTATCGGTCATAATCCCGGTATAAATCGAAAAAGCCATTGATCTGCTTATTATTACGTTCAATTGTTTAATCAAACGGTATACGATCTCAGCCGTTGCACATGCAGATGGATCAACAATTTTGTATGTTCCAAAGCCTGTATTGGTAATATGATGGTCCAGATTGATAATGACCGGGATCTTTCCAACCAGCCCCGCCTTATTACCAATCCGTTCCAAGTCCCCACAGTCCAGAACAATTGCTGTATCAAAAACAGCAATGTCATCCATCTGCTGCGTAATGTTTTCCGAATAAGGCAAAAACTGAAATGACTTGGGTATCTCATCTTCATTGTATAGACTCACCTGCTTACCTATTGAAAGCAAGGCAAGCCCCATTGACACCGTCGCCCCAATTGCATCGCCGTCCGGTCGAATATGTGATAACAATAAAATATTATTGCTTTTTTTAAGATGATCTACTATCTGGTCCATTTTTTATTTTAATATTCTTCAACACAAGATCGATCCTCTCCCCGTAATCAAATGATTGGTCATAATGGAATCGAAGCTCCGGCATATGCCTGAGTCCAAGCTGACCGGCAAGGGTAAGTTTGATATAACCAAGTGCGCTCTTAAAGCCCTTTTCTGCTTCTTGAGCAGCCTTTTTCTTATCAGAATCAGCCCCTGACACCGAAAAATAGATATATGCAAATTTTAAATCCCTTGACATTTTAACCCCGGTGATGGTTACCAGTTCAAGGCGAGGATCGTTTATGCTTTTTCGTAAAAGGCCGGATAGATGCTTTTGAATTTGACCAGATACCCTGTCTGCTCTTGCAAAGGGCTTCATATGCTCAATATCTCCATCTCCGTATCGATAATTTCAGCCAATCCAAGATCTTCCGCCATATTAAACATTTTATCAATTTTTGAATTGATTACTTGCCGGTTGTTGCCCACCATCGAAAATCCAATTTCCGCCCGCTGATGAACATCATTTAATCCAACCTCTGCAACAGATGCATTAAAACTGTTGCTCAACCGGCCTGTAATCGCCTTAACCACTTTTCTTTTGGCTTTCAGGCTATGGCACTCATGAAGCCTGAAAACGATTTTACCTATTCCAACAACCATATATATCCATACTATTCAATAATATAAATATCACCTATTCCATGGTTGGTCTGATTTCCTCAAGATAATAACACTCAATCTCGTCACTCAATTTAATGTCATTAAAATTTTCAATTCCAATTCCGCATTCATACCCGGCCTGAACTTCCTTGACATCATCCTTGAACCTTCGCAGAGAAACAATTTTGCCATCATAGATAACAATCCCATCTCTCAACAAACGTGCTCGTTGCCCGCGCTCCATCTTTCCATTGATCACATGGGAACCCGCAATCGTACCTTTTTTGGGGATAACAAAGATTTCACGCACCGCGGCTCGTCCAAGAATCTTCTCTTCATATGTTGAATCCATCATTCCAACCATTGCATCCTTGATATCCTTAATGGCGTTATAAATGATGTCATAAAATCGGATGTCAACATTTTCCTCGGCAGCATATTCCTGAACTTTGCCGCCTGGACGAACATTAAAGCCGAGAATAATGGCATTGGATACCGCGGCAAGAGAAACATCCGACTCTGTTACCGTTCCTGTAGCTGCATGAACGACATTGATTTTCACTTCAGGCCCGGAGAGTTTGGTTAGAGAATCCTTAAGCGCTTCAATGGATCCATTGACATCCGCCTTGATAATCAGGTTCAGTTCCTTTAGTACACCTTCCTCCAGTTTTTCAAAAAGACCCTCAAGGCTGAGCCGGCTCGATTTCGCCAGTTCTTTGGACCGCTGTTTTTGTGCTCTGTGCGAACTGACCTGTTTTGCATTCTTTTCATCATCAATCGAAATCAGTTCATCTCCTGCCATCGGCACACCGTTCAAACCCAGAATTTCAACCGGAATGGACGGTCCGGCCTGATCAACAGGCTCTCCGCTGTCGTTATACATTGCGCGGACCTTTCCATAATGTATACCGCAAACCACCGGGTCTCCGGCATGTAATGTCCCTTCCAAAATCAAAACCGTTGCAACGGGCCCTCTGCCGGAGTCAAGTTTGGCTTCAATCACATGGCCCTTTGCAAGCTTATCCGGATTTGCTTTCAACTCCAGAACCTCTGCCTGAAGAAGGATCATATCCAGCAGATCATCTATTCCTGTTTTCTGCTTTGCCGAAACATTTACAAAAATTGTATCTCCACCCCATTCTTCCGATAAAATTCCTTGCTCTGATAATTCCCGCTTCACCCGTTCCGGGTCTGCATTCGGTTTGTCAATCTTGTTCACCGCTACAATGATGGGAACTTCTGCAGCCTTGGAATGATTAATTGCTTCAATTGTCTGTGGCATAACGCCATCATCGGCAGCAACCACAAGAACAACCAGATCGGTTACCATTGCACCACGGGCACGCATTGCCGTAAATGCCTCATGGCCCGGAGTATCTAAAAAAACAATTCTCCCTTTATCGGTTTGCACATTATAGGCACCAATGTGCTGTGTAATACCACCAGCTTCATTATCGGTAACACTTGATTTCCGGATGACATCCAGCAAAGATGTTTTTCCATGATCAACATGGCCCATGATCGTAACAACCGGTGGTCTATAAAGTTTTTTGTCAGGATCTTCATCTTTGTCAACCCGTAAAAAAGTATCCTCTTCAAAAGAAGCCCTTTCAACTTCATATTCAAATTCCGCTGCTACCAGTTCTGCGGTATCGAAATCAATGGTCTGGTTTACCGTTGCCATAACCCCAAGCATCATAAGCTTCTGAATCATTTCATTGGCTTTGATCCCCATCCGCTTGGCTAGATCGGAAAGGATAATCGTATCATCAATCTTAACTCTTCGTTTAATTGCTTTCGGTGTTGTGATCTGTGTTTTTTCACCAATGGTTTGTTTGGCCTTCGCACCTTTTTTTCCCTTTTTACCCCGAGCCCGAACACCTCCATATAAAGCATTGCCTTCAACAATCTCTTTCCGGCGGAAGGAAATTTTTTTCTTAAAAAATTTGCTGTCCTGTTCTGGATCCGGTAGCTTCTGTTTCTTTTTTGATTTCTTTGCGTCTTTTGACGGTAAAGTTTGTTCGTCTACTGCTGAATCAATTGCTTTAACCGGAAATTTCTCTTTTTCAACTACTTTTTCCTTTTCGAACTTGATTTCCGGAGTGATAATTTTTTCATCCCTTTCCTCTGGAAACTGTGTTGGAAGCTTAATGATCTTGGCTGCCGCCTGTTTCTTTGTTTTCTTTACCGGTTTTTTGGATTTCAGTGGCACTTCTTCAAGGATATTTTCTTTTTCTGTTTCAACGGATGTTTCGAATTCTTCTTCAGATACTTCAGTTTCAGAAAATTGTTCTTCAACTTCTACATTTTCTTCTGTCACGGATTGTTGAGGCAGAACAGATTTTTCAGTTAAAAACTTTTCTTCAGATAAAATTATTTCCTCAGAAGGCGCAGCATCTTCGAACAATTCATTTTCTATAGAAGAAGTTGACAATACTTCTTCCATTTCAGCAGAAGAATCTATAATCGCTGTTTCTTCCGGAGCATCAACGAGTGTATCTTCCAGTTCTCTTTTAACCGTATCAACTTCCATTGTATCCGTATCCGGCTCCTCATCTGAAATCATCAACGAGTCAACTACTTCTGATGAGTCAGATTCAACTTTTTTACGCCGCCGGATAACAGTCGGTTTAACACGGCTCTCCTCAATTTTGTTTAATTCTTTCGTGCCAAGAACATGAGATTTAATTAGCGATACATCACTGGCATCAAGAGAACTCATATGACTTTTTATGTCTACATCCAAATCTTTGATCTTACTGAGTAGGATCTTGTTAGTCATGTTTAAATCTCTGGCAAGTTCATAAAATCTGATTTTTGCCATTCATCCCCCTTTAACTCAATTGCAAAAAGGACTTCAATATCTATATTCAGTTATCAAATACAGACATAAACGATCAATCAATAGTCTTAACTGGAAGTACTATCCAGCCCTACTCCTTATCCACCTCTTGTTCAGATGCCTCAGCATCACTCTCTATTACTGGTATTTCTCTCTCTTCAGGTGCCTCAGATTGCCCGGATTCATTTTCAGAAACCTCTGTTTCTGTTTGAGCCGCCATTTCTTCTTTTATGGAGACTTCACCTGGTTTTTCTTCTTCTGCTTTCAATAATGCTTTTGCCTTTAATTTTGTATTTTGAATGGCGATACGTGCATTGTTAATAAGTTCCTGGGCTTTTCCCTCATCATCAATGCCTCGAATCTGAATTAAATCTTCAATGGCTGCATTTCCCAGTTCTTCCGCCGAAAAAAAACCTTTTTCATATAAAATATCAGCAAGTCCTATGTTTACACCAGCAACTCCCATAAGTGAATCATACCCATCTTTCATCGCCTGGCTATATACGGATTCACTCTGTACATCAAGATGCCACCCGGTTAACTTGGATGCCAGACGAACATTTTGACCGCGCTTTCCAATCGCTACCGAAAGAAACTCATCTGGAACAATTACCTCCATGGAGTTATTTTCTTCATCAATTATCACCCTGGATATCTCAGCTGGCGCCAATGCATTGCAGACAAATTTAGCAGCATCCACATGCCAGGGAATGATATCGATCTTTTCACCCCGAAGCTCTTGAACCACATTCTGAACACGGCTTCCTTTCATGCCGACACAAGCACCTACCGGGTCAATATCAAAATCACTGGAACCAACAGCAATCTTCGCCCGATTACCCGCTTCCCGGGCTGCACCTTGAATCGTGACAATTCCCTCGCTGATTTCAGGAACCTCGGTCTTAAACAGATTAATCAAAAAATCCGGATGGGTACGGGAAAGAACAATCTGCGGTCCGCGTGAATCGGAAAGAACCTTCATGATGTTGGCACGGATTCGATCACCCCTGCGGTATGTTTCCTTGGGAATCTGCTCCCGTTGAGGAAGAACAGCTTCTGTCTGTCCAATATTGACAATAATATCACCGCGATCAATTCGCTGCACAATCCCGTTTATGATTTCACCTTTCCGATCAATAAAACTTGAATATATTGCATCTTTTTCAGCATCCTTCATCTTCTGGATGATAACCTGTTTAGCGGATTGTGCGGCAATTCTTCCAAAACTGCTTGTATCCATCTTGGTGCCGAGACTATCTCCGATTTCACACTCAGGATCCAGTTCACGTCCTTCTTCAACAGTGACCTGAATATCCGGATTTGTGATCGTCTCTACTACTTCTTTAAACTGAAAAACCTCTATTTCACCAGTATCCGGACTATAATGTGCCTCAATATCGATCTGATTGCCGTATTTCTTCCTAGCAGCAGATTTCAGTGCTTCCTCTAGTGTCTTGGCCAGGATCTCAACTGCGATTCCCTTGTCCCGGCTTACCTGCTCAATAACACGCTTTATATCCGTTATAAGCATTGTTTATCTCCGTTGTAATCAACAAGCCTTGCTTTTTGAATCCTTTTAAAAGGAATTGAGAAGACTCTATTTTCCACCATGATATGAATATTTTCATCCGATGTTCCCATTAACAAACCTTTGAAATTCCTGATTCCATCCAAGGATTCAATGGTTTTTATCCTGGCAACCTCACCTTTAAACCTTTCATAGTCTTCCAGCTTGGATAAAGGCCTGTCCGATCCTGGTGAAGAGACTTCAAGGTTATAGGCTTTACCTCCCTCCAAGTGAATGTCCAATAGATCATTCAATTGACGGCTGATCAGAACACAATCGTCCAAGGCTACACGACCGGGCTTGTCAATATATACTCTCAGAATCAATCCGCCAGACTCATTTTGGTACTCAACATGAACCAGTTCCACTCCCTCTGCCCGGCACAAAGGTTGTGCAATTTTTTCTACCGTAGCAACAACATCAACGGCTTTCTCAAAAACAACCATTTCTGAACCACTTTCTTTCAATGGACGCTTCTTTTTACTTTTCCCTTTCAAACCAGAATCCCACCCTTAAAATAAAAAACGGGCTTCTTGCCCGTTTCCTTACACCTTAGGTAGATTGTCCAACCGGAATGAAATTTATCTGATCATGGAAATAACCACAAATACATACATTCAGTGTAAATACAAAAAAATCTACCTTTATTCAACATCACCCACCCCTGGAAAAGGCACAAATGGAGCGGGCAACGAGATTCGAACTCGCGACACCAAGCTTGGGAAGCTTGTACTCTACCAACTGAGCTATGCCCGCTTATCCAAGCTTAAATTTATTATTATAAATAATATTTCTTGTCAACTGAAAACTCAATCTATATTTATGATAACCATACAGATAAATGCGGTTACCCGGATAGCCTTGAAGAGGAAGTTATGAATCCAGTATTTCTTTCATAATATACAACTCAGAAGTGATTTCTTCAAGCGTGATTAAACTTGGCTTTTCCGTTTTTTCTTTCCGTTTCGCACTCAGGTATTGCTTTGCCCCCCGGATCGTATATTTCTTCTCATGAAGAAGATGTTTGATTTGATAAATCAGCTCAACATCCTCCTTGCGATAAAGCCGCTGTCCTGATTCTGTGCGTTTGGGGTTGATTCCTTTGAATTCAGTCTCCCAGAAACGAAGAACATAGGCCTCCAGGCCTGTCAAATTACTGACTTCTCCAATTCTAAAATAGAGTTTATCCGGTATAATGGGTTTTACATTTTCCGTTTTTTCCATAAAACAGCCGGATTCACTTCCCAATGTCTATCAAAGCGTTCAGGGCAACGTTGCGCTAAAAGTTTCTATGAGCATCCTTGAAATTCCGCTGTGAATCTTATTTACAGCGTTATCTTCCAGGGTCTTTTCAATGGATCGATACGTTAACCGTAATGATAAGCTTTTTTTCTTTTCCGGAATATTTTCACCAACATATACATCAAACAATTCAGCTTTTTCAAGAATCTTTTCATCCATCTTTTCAAGCGTTTCAATAATTGATTGCGCTTCAATACCCTGGTCTACGATAATGGTAATATCCCTTGAAACCGGAGGATATTTGGGCAGGGGTTTATACATCTTATTTTCAGGGACTCGCGTGATCAGCAAATCAAGGTTCAATTCCATAATAAAAGCTGTCTGCTTGAGATTATAATTGCTCAACACCTCATGGTGGATTTCTCCGAGTGTTCCGACAATCTCTCCGGATGCATAGATTGAAGCTGCATGTCCGGGTTTATGATAGCAGCATCGCTCTGCGGGAAGAGCTGTAAACTGAAGCCCTTCCAATCGCAACGCCTTCAGCAAGCCCTCTGCCACACCTTTTAAATCATAAAAGTCACAATCCAGATTACTTCCATGCCATGAATTTTCAACCCTTTTCCCGGTCCATAGACAGGAAAGATTTTCAATTTCCTGTGGTTGTGTGTTCTTTCTCTGCGTATTGAAAAAGACTCTTCCGATTTCAAACAATTTCAAATTTTTGGTCTGCCAGGATAGATTTCGATGCATAGTTTCAAGAAGACCGGGTATCAAGGAGGTTCTCATCACGGCTTGATCTTCCGACAGGGGATTCAATATCTCTACTACACATCTTCTGGAATCATCCGGTTTCAGTCTCAGTTGATCAGCAGCCGAACGTTTGACAAAGCTATAATTAATCGCCTCCGTAAAACCAAAACCAATAAGGAAATCCTTGATTCGATCCTTAATTGTAATCTGTTTGGAAAAAATCTTGATTGCTGCCGGTATCAGGGGGAATGTTGTTGGTATATTATTGTAACCGGAAAGCCTGGCAACCTCCTCCACGATATCCTCATGCCTTGAAACATCCACTCGAAAAGAGGGGACTGTAACTTCAAGGATATCCTCATTGGTTTTTCTTACTGAAAAATCAATTGATTTTAAATGTATTGCCATTGTTTCCTGATCAAGGTTGGTTCCAAGCAGCCGGTTGGTATTTTCCGTACTCAGGGGAATCACATGGTCTGCTGCCGGAACAGGATGCTCATCCACAACCCCATCTACAATCTGACCGCCGGCAACCTTATTCATTAACAAGGCGGCTCTTTTCAGAGCAAATACCGTTCCCTTGGGATCAACACCCCGCTCAAAACGATAAGAAGCATCTGTATTCAGGCCAAGTGTCTTTGATGTTTTTCGAATGGAGCCAGGTTGAAAACAAGCACTTTCTATGAGAACACTGACTGTTTTTGGACTGATTTCAGAATTCACGCCCCCCATGACACCAGCCAATGCAACGGGTTTTTCCGCATCGCAGATTAATAGCATGCCGGGTAAAAGTTTCCGTTCCTTGTTGTCCAGGGTTGTGAAAATTTCCCCTTTTTCAGCAGCTCTCACAACAATCCGTTTTCCAGAAAGTGTTTCAAAATCAAATGCATGAAGAGGCTGACCGGTTTCCATCATCACAAAATTGGTTACATCCACAAGGTTGTTAATCGGTCTCAACCCTATGGAAAGAAGCCTGTCCTGAAGCCAGAAAGGAGATGGCCCCACCGAAATATTAGTCAAAAGCCCAGCCGAATATCTGGGGCAAAGCTCCGGATTTTTGATCTCCACAGATGTGTACTCTGAAATCGAAGATCCAATACAAAACGAATCGATACCCGGATATTTCAGGTGGCTTCCCTGCATCGCTGCAATCTCCCGGGCAATGCCGATGATCCCCAGGCAATCGGGCCGGTTGGGTGTGAGATCGATCTCAAAAACCTTATCGGAAAGTTTAAGCGCAGTAGCAATCTTTTGTCCAACAGTAGAATCTGATGGCAATGAAACAATCCCGGCAGAATCCGGTCCGATTCCCAGCTCTGATTCACTGCACAGCATTCCAAACGACTCCTGATTGCGAATCAAGCCTTTTTCAAGCGTCTTTCCATTTGGAAAAACAGTTCCCGGCAAGGCACATGCCGTTATCATGCCGACCATGGCATTCGGGGCACCACAGACAATTGTTCGCTTTTCAGACCCAATATCAACCAGACAGATTTTTAATTTTTCTGCATTGGGATGAGGTGCTATTTCTACAATCCGACCCGTGAGAACGCTATCCAAATAGGCGTATCGATCGGATACAGAATCCACTTCCAGGCCGACCATGGTCAACCCTTCTACAAGATCGCCTGGAGTCATCTCAATGGGGATATATTCCTGTAACCAGCTTAAACTGAATTTCATTTTAAAACTGCCTTAAAAATCGAAAATCATTTTCAAAAAACTTTCTGAGGTCATCAATTCCATATTTTAACATGGCTATTCGCTCGACTCCCATACCAAAAGCAAAACCCGAATATTGGGAAGTATCGTAGTGAACATTTTCAAACACCGCAGGATGAACCATTCCTGAGCCAAGAACCTCAAGCCACCCGGTCTGTGAACAAACACGGCATCCTTTGCCTCTGCATATTACACAGAGAATATCAACCTCTGCACTGGGTTCGGTAAACGGGAAAAAGCTGGGTCGAAACCGGAGTGATATCTCTTCATCAAAAATCTGATGGACAAGCGTTGTCAAAACTCCTTTTAAATCACTGAATCCAATATTCTTATCTACAACAAGACCTTCAACCTGGTGAAACATGGGGGTATGGGTAAGATCTGAGTCGCATCGATAAACCTTTCCAGGCATGATCACCCGGATTGGAGGATGTGTTTTTTCCATGATACGGATTTGAAGTGGAGAGGTGTGCGTGCGAAGCACAATGTCATCGGAAACAAAGAATGTATCCTGCATATCCCGGGCTGGATGATTTTTCGGAAAATTGAGGGCCTCAAAATTATAATAATCCGTCTCAATTTCCGGTCCTTCTGCAATATCAAATCCAAGCCGTTTGAATATATTGCTAATCTGCTGATTAATCTGTGAAATCGGATGAAGTATGCCTGGAATGGCAACCCGCCCGGGAAGAGATACATCAATAGAATCACTTGAATTTAAGGACAAGCCTTCTATCCGCTGAAGCGCTTCTTCAATTCTCTCCTCAACAAGCTGTTTGGTTACATTCGCCTCTTGTCCGGCAGATGGCCGCTGCTCTTTCGGCAAACTTGATATATTTCTTAAAAACAGCGTAATAAGCCCTTTTCGGCCAACATACTTTACAGAAAGTGCCTTGATCTCTTCAGCACTGGAGGCATTTTCAATCTCAGCCAGTGCATCAGCTCGGATCTGTTCTATTATATTTTCCACGAATAATACTCAGTCAACTCATGCAATCCCATTTTCCGACAAACAATCTGTTTGGAGGTACAACGAAGATTGTTTTGAAAATCGATAGATGAAAAACATTATTATCTTGCCGATAACGCAACAATCTCTGAAAAACCAGATGGATCAGATATGGCAAGATCTGCCAGAACCTTTCGATCGATTTCAATGTCAGCGAGTTTCAGACCATGAATGAACTTACTATAGGACATATTATTCATTCTCACTGCAGCATTAATTCTCGCGATCCAGAGTTGTCTGAACTCCCGTTTCCGCACCCTGCGATCTCGAAATGCATACATCAACGCCTTATCAACAGAATCCGCGGCTGTACGAAATAACTTACTCCGGCCGCCTCTAAATCCTTTGGCAAGTTTCAAAACTTTATTCCTTCTTCTTCTTGCTTTGAACCCTCTTTTTATTCGCATAATTATTCTCCTTATGCCGTCCGTAAATGAAAAACTGGTTAAAAAATCATATAAAAGTCCTGCTATCCATTGGGAAGGAGGAGTTTGATTTCTTTTGTGTTCGCTTTGTCAATTATATGCCCCTTCCGGAGGGAGCGTTTTCTTTTGGTGGTTTTTTTTGTCAGAATATGACTGGCATGTGATTTCCGGTACACAAATTTTCCAGTCCCTGTTTTCTTGAAGCGCTTGGCCGCAGACCTGTTTGTTTTTATTTTTGGCATGTTCATTTTCTCCTTGAATCTATTTACCGCACCGTTCTATGCGGACTTCTCTCCATTCAAAAAACCTTCTATAACTGCACGATCACCCGAATCTCATCAAACAACTTTTTCCCAAAAAACCTTATAACCTATAAATATCATACATGTTAAGGAAATTATTTGCAGATAAAGAAAAGCCGCCTTATACAAATACAGATGGCGTGAATACCGAAACAATCGCATCACGCCACTTGAGGAATGCATTTAAACAGAAAAATAATCCAAAAGAAGGTAAATGTTTATTTCGGCGAAAGAGTCATGATCATTGAGCGCCCTTCAAATTTCGGATATTGTTCCACAACAGCCAGATCTTCTGTTTCTTTTGCAATCTGCTCCAAAAGATCACGACCTCGCTGAGATAGTGTAATTTCACGCCCCCTGAAAACAACTGTTACTTTGACCTTGTCTTTTTTTCCAAGAAATTTTTTAATATGTCCAAGCTTGGTTTCCAGATCATGCGTCTCTGTATTCGGCCGTAATTTAATTTCCTTTACTTGAAAGGAGCTCTGTTTCTTTTTTGCCTCTTGCTGCTTTTTCGTTATCTCATACTTATATCGACCATAATCCATTATCTTGCATACTGGTGGAGTTGCCGTTGGCGACACTTCTACCAAATCAAGATTAAAGTCACCCGCAGCCGCAAGCGCCTTATGGATAGCAAGAACACCTAACTGGTTGCCGTCAGGATCAATGACCCTTACTTCCCTTGCTCGGATATTTCTATTAACGTTTACCTTAATACTGCTCTGCTTTGGTCTTTTTATACTAGCACCTCCTCATAGCTGTTCGTGAAACAAATTGCTGAAATCCGGTCATAATGCCGCAGTACCTTGCAATTTATAATAAGCCGACAATCTATATAGATAAAACAATAAATGCAAGAAGAAAATGAATTCCATATCGAATAATAAAAATCATATTTTATTTCAGGGTACCGGATCAGGATTGCCCCCCCAGCGTTTCAAGCATCATCCAATTTTTTCAAAACTCGCCAACAGTTCTTTCTCTTTTTGAGATAAATTTTGAAATTTGACCCCCACACCGTTTCGGTCTCTCCGAGCGACAACCGCTGATATTTTTAACGGGGATAATTTTTCTCCTGGTATCGTTACCCATATTACAATCTGCTGGCCGATAGAAAAAGATTCTCCAGCCTCGATATAGGCTCCGTTTGCACTTAAGTTTTTAATGGGCTTTTCGCTGGAATAATCAGTTGTATCAAAATCAACAGAGATGGAACAGGTTTGCCTTGGGTATTTCCGATTCCATTTTGATGGTGTTTTTTTGAGTTGTTTCAGGAGGACAAGGAGTCGATCCCTTGACATCTCATCCAGAATTTCATTTATTTGCACAACAATTTGTTTTTTATTCATATCGTTTTTGAAACCCGAACCCGAGATACCCGTTAACAAACTGATTTATTTCATATTTGAACAACAGGAAGATCGCTTTTACCCATATCAACTTATTTGACCATAAAACAATTTACTACCCAAGTCAACCAAATGAATTTATAAGTTTTATTGGTCAAGGGTATATCGAGCCAAAAGGCTGTTTTTCCAATAATCATGGGTTGGGGTACGAAAAAACTTCTTAAATAATGTAAGGCTTTTTTCACGAAGAATGTTTGGAACAATCGTTATTCTTGCATCACGATACAGCGGCTTCAACTCTGCCAGATTACAGCCTGCGCCACCACCCATTACATCCTCATATGCATATACAATTTTAGGAATTCCACTCAGAATGATCGCACCCAAACACATCAGGCATGGCTCCATTGTAGTGTATATCGTCAGATCGTTTTTCTCCATTGGTAATTTTTGTTCGCAGAGGTTTCTCAGGGCAATAATTTCAGCATGATCCACTTCATTTAACGTACCACCAGCCGTCCCCCTTCTCACACCTGTAACAATCACTTTTCTCTCATCTGCAATCACACACCCTACTGGAAACTCACCTTCCAAAAGTGCTTTTTCTGCTTGTGTGATTGCGATTTCCATAAAATATTCTTCACGCATATGATTCCCCTGTCGAATGCCTCAATTTTATTCTGCCGCGCATATGAATTCATATCCGAAAAGCATCCATCAAAAGGATACCCATTGTATTTATGTAGAGAATACTATATTGGATGTAAAGCTTCAAATAATTCTTTACAATCATTGAAAGCTGTGAATAACAGAAATATTTGCTATTCTGATCATCTTTATTATTTGATTTGTAACATTAAATGTAATTATGTCGATTCGAACCGATTTTGAAAAACGGGAAGAGAGTTTTCTTGCGTCTGCAGGTTGTAAAAGTTCCGAGTCCCGCGGCCGGTTAGTCCCTGAAGAGCCATGTCCTATCAGAACCGCCTTTCAGCGGGACAGAGACCGGATCGTCTATTCAAACGCTTTTCGAAGATTAAAACACAAAACCCAGGTTTTTCTATCTCCCCTTGGTGATCACTACCGCACCAGATTAACCCATACCCTTGAGGTCGCTGAAATCGCCAGAACCATTTCAAGAGCCATGCGGCTCAATGAAGATCTGGCTGAAGCAATCGCACTAGGCCACGATCTCGGACATACTCCCTTTGGACATGGCGGTGAAATCGCACTGAAAGAAATTTATTCCCCTGAATTTTCTCATAACGATCAAAGTTTAAGGGTTGTGGATTACCTGGAAAACAAAGGCAAGGGACTCAACCTGACCTATGAAGTGAGAGATGGAATCCTGAAACACTCAAAAGGATTTGGAGATATTATCCCTCAAGAGCCAAAAGACATGGCTTCCACATTAGAAGGTTGTGTTGTCCGGATTTCAGATATCCTTGCCTATCTGAATCATGATCTGGACGATGCGGTTCGAAGCGGTGTCATCAAGCCGGAACAGATCCCACACTCCTGTATCAGCGTGCTGGGGAGTACACATTCTGAAAGAGCAACCACCATGATCCGGGATATCGTCTTTTCCAGCAGAGGAAAAGATGGTGAAATTACTTTAAAAATGAGTGATAAGATCTTATCCGCCATCTTGAAACTCCGACAATTTTTATATGATAATGTATACCGCTCTCCTCAGGTTCACAACGAGTTTTTAAAGGCAAAAAAAATACTTTCTGAACTGTATTCCTACTTTATGGAAAATGAAGACCAGTTTAAAACCCAGTTGCTCATCATGGAAATGGATGAAATTTCAAAAGATCAACCAATGGATAGAGTTGTCTGTGATTTTATTGCAAGCATGACAGACCGTTATGCAATGAATTTATACGAAAAGCTTTTTCTCCCATCCCCTTTGGTATAGTTTCTATTCTTATGAAATCCAACCCTGAAAAACATAAAATTCTATCCCCCTTTTTGAATCGGTTAGCCGTCATCTTTGCGGACATAGATCACGCTTACCTTACATCATCCAGTTATTACAATTTTCATTGCAAAGGGTGTGATGAAAATTGCTGTATGACCCATTTTTTTCACCATACCCATATGGAATATTTTTATATTCTGGAAGGAATCAGCGAACTGGATTCTACTCTTTCAGCATCCATATATAAAAAAGCCCGGGAAGCAAACCAACAGTCAATCTCGTCCATCCAACAAGGAGATACGGTTCGCCTGATGTGCCCGCTGAACAGTAATGGCATATGCTTAATTTATAATCATCGCCCCATGATTTGCAGAATGCACGGAATTCCGCATGAATTGAGATTCCCCGGAAAACAGCCTGTTTTTGGCAAAGGATGTAAGGCTTTCGAGGTTCAATGTGAAAAAAAACAATACCGCCCCTTTGACCGGACGCCTTTTTATGTTTCCATGGCGAATCTGGAAAAAGATATGAAACAACAGCTCGGAATTAAAGAAAAATTCAAAAAAATCATCGCTCAAATGCTGGTGGATTGACATGAAATCCATAGAGGTTAAAAACCTGAATGAACGCTCTGGTTCTCAACTGACAGAAAAAGACAAATTTTCTTTCCGTTGTCATCCGGATCTCACCTGCTTTAATCAATGTTGCAGGAACCTGAATCTCTATCTGTACCCATATGATGTCATTCGTTTGAAAAATCATCTTCATTTAACCTCGGATCAGTTTCTGGACCGTTTCGTTGATATTGTTTTACGTCCGGGAAATCATTTTCCATCTGTTTTGTTGAAAATGTCTGAAAATGAAGAACGGACATGTCCCTATTTAACTGCCAAAGGATGTTCCGTATATCCGGATCGACCGGATTCATGCCGCACCTTTCCCTTGGAGCAGGGAATTCTGTCTTCTGATGAAAACCCAAAAAACCAAAAACTTATTCACTTTTTCCGTCCCCCGGATTTCTGCCTTGGCCGGTATGAACATCAACAACTGACACCACAGGAATGGGCGAAGGATCAGGATGCCGTCGAATATAATAAAATGACGGCCGAATGGGCCCAGATAAAAAAACTGTTCCAGAATGACCCCTGGGGAAAAGAAGGCCCTGACGGGAAGCAGGGTAAAATGGCTTTCATGTCCACTTACAATATGGATGAATTTCGAAATTTCGTTTTCCAAAGCAGCTTTCTGAAGCGGTATAAGGTAAAAAGTCAACTCCTGAAGCAGATTCAAAAAGATGACATCCGTTTGATGAAATTTGGATTTTCATGGGTAAAATTTTACTTGTTCGGGATTACATCAAAGCTGATTCAAATACGATAATCAATTGAATTTTGACCTCTTTAAAAGTTGCAAATATTTTTCTGTGAAGCCGCAAGAATCAAATGATTGACACACCGCAGCCATTCGCATATAATTGAATCTAACAAGACAAAGCATCACCTTACCCTTCTTTTCCCATAAGACCATTGATAAAATCCATGAATGAACCAGAAAATCATAAGATTGCTGAGCTTTCCGCAAAAATTAAATCCTTCCCGTCCCTTCCTTCCGTAGTCAATCATGTCCTGAAAATCAAGGCTGACCCGAAAAGCACCGTGGAAGACCTGATCAATGCAATCAACCCGGATCTGGCTCTCCAAACTGCAATTTTGAAAATCGCGAACTCTGCATTTTTTGGCCAGATGAGGAAGGTAAGTTCTCTGAAGCAGGCGCTTATGGTTATTGGATTTTCTGAAATTCAAAATATTGTTTTATCAAAGGCGGTTTTCAATAGTTTTAAAAAACTCCAATCAAAAAGTGCCTTTCGGATCAGTGAATTCTGGGAACACTCTTTTTTATGCGGACTATCCTCTAAAATTATTTCAAATGACCTTTCTGAAGACAGTAATGAATTTTTTGTTGCCGGACTGATTCATGATATTGGAAAGCTTGTGCTTTTAATGGCAATGCCCCAGGATTTTGAGATGATCGTTCGTGAATCCGATCCTTTCCCGATGAATACCATAACGGCTGAAAAAAAAATAATCGGCATCACGCATGATCAAATCGGCATGTATCTGCTGACAAGATGGATGTTTCCTGAAAACCTGATCCAGGCAGTTGGATTTCATCATCAGCCGGAAAAAGCAGAGGGAAATCGATTGTTCCCTGTCATCGTCCATATTGCCAATTCCCTCACACATATAGTCCAGAAGATTGAACATAATGACCGGAACAAAGAACTGGAAGCTGATTTTTCAAAAATTATTCACACCGGCAAATTGAACGGCCTTGCTCTCAGCAAAAAATCTCTGAATCAGTATATAGAAGATATTGCGGTCAAAAAAGAACAGGAAAAGGATATCCTTAAATTATTTCTTTCCTGAGACTTCATATTTATGACTTTATTGATCTATCTGAATCAAGGAATAATGCAAAAATGAATGATAATAAAAAAATCGATATCCTGATTGTCGATGACATTGAAGAAAACCTTTTCGCACTTGAGGCCATTCTTGAATCACCCGATCTGAACATCATCAAAGCACTTTCCGGAAATGAGGCGCTTTCATTGATGTTTGATTACAATTTTGCACTTGTGCTTCTGGATGTTCAAATGTCTGGAATGGCTGGATATGAAACTTCAGAGATTATGCGTAAAAATGAAAAAACCAGACATATCCCCATTATTTTTGTTACGGCTATCAATAAGGAGGAAAAAAATATTTTTAAAGGCTATGAAAAGGGAGCGGTTGATTATCTGTTTAAGCCTCTTGATCCGATAATCATCAAAAGTAAAGTCAATATTTTTCTGGAACTGTTTCGACAAAGGGAATCTTTACGGGAAACCAGTGAGCGATTGGGAAAAACCATATCCGACTTGAAACTCGCAAACAAGAAAATAAAAGAACAGCAACAAATGATCATCCAGGAAGAAAAAATAAAGGTGCTTCTCCAGATGGCCGGTGCAACCGCCCATGAATTAAACCAGCCTCTGATGATTTTATTGGGCAATATTGAATTGATCGAAATTTCCCAGGACAACCCCGAAGCATTAACAAAATATCTTTCCAAGATTAAAGAGGCTGGTTTAAGAATTGCTGATTGTGTGCAAAAAATTCAAAACATCCGGCACACGGAAACTCGCCCTCATGACAGTCAGTCCGTAATTATTGATCTCAATCAGTAAAGACGGCCCTTCAACCACTCCAAACCGAATCTAAGCAAGGCAGTGTCATCCTGTAAAGATTCCAGTTGATCTGAATCCAGATTCAATCCATCAAGAAGTCCTTTTTCAAAAATATGATCCTTAAAATTATCCAAATCATAACATACCATATGAAAAAGATGTCTCGATTTTATATCCATCGGCCCGGGTTTCCGCTGATTTTTCAAGCTGATAATCTCCATGAGAAGATCGTTTATTTCATTATAAATAAGCATTTCTTGTGTCTGTATCCAATCCCTGATGACCATTTTTTTGTTTTGCCGGAATCCCTGACAGTGGGATTCCGTTATCAATGCCCAGTGCTCTGTAATCTGACCGGTTTCCCGCGAACGGGATATCAGCCTGGCAAGAGGGTAAGTCCGACAAGATCCAGGCCTGTCTTTGTAGACACGGCAACCATCTGCGGTAACAAAAGGACAGATAAGCTCTTTCTGCTCTACCGGTTTCAGCGTTATAACCGGAAGGCCGGATTCCGGCCCGGTATGACTCAGGGTATATGTTTTTAAAAATTCAGTGGATGTCATTCCAAGATTGGTTTTCAGGCGCAATATATCGTATGGCGTTAAAAACTGATTCAGGTCCCGGCAGCACTCATTGAAGCAGGGCACTTCTTTGGTACAGGAAAACGAAAAGGTATCATCCAGGCAGACAGGAGTTATTTCATCGTTCATTTTTTTCCTTCTCTATTGCATATTCAATTATCTTTTTGATACATATCCTTTCAATTTGAAAGGCTCCAAAAATTCTGTTCAGTGTTTGTTACCACCGACAACCAAAAAAATCCATTACTATAAATCTGATGCTGATTGAGTTTTGACATGGATTTTATGCATGACCTTCGATAGTGAAATCCATGAAATAACCATACACACTTTCGAATTCCACTATATATTGTTATTAAAACAAAAATCATACTATATATTGGACTATAATTCGATCCTTTGGAAATGCTTATAAACAGCGGATTTTGGCAGCGCAAAAGTTCTTGACAAGCAATTTTCCGGATGATAGTTTAGCGCTTTGTTTTAACATGATACTCGATTCATGCATTAAGGAATCGTTTAATCAATCAGCAGGTTATAATATTCTTCCATTTACGCCGATGTAAACGGATTCACTACGTTTTTTTAAAAATAAATCATATGTATAAATATTTTTAGAGAATAATCACATTCAAACCCTGAAAAGAATTTTTCGGGGTCACTGTTGCGAAGGGGGGTGCAAAAAGCGTCAAGTTCCACCGAAATTAATCGATTAAAGTTGAAGTTATACTCATTACAACGCAATACTTAGGAGGTATATCAATGCCAAGCTTTGTAATTACTGAAAAATGTGACGGATGTAAAGGTGGGGAAAAAACAGCATGTATGTATATTTGCCCCAATGATCTCATGGTTTTAGACCCCAATGCGATGAAGGCTTATAATCAAGAGCCGGATCAGTGCTGGGAATGCTTTTCCTGTGTAAAAATCTGCCCCACCCAGGCAATTGAAGTCAGAGGATACTCAGACTTCGTGCCCATGGGAAGCAGCATCATGCCGATGATGGGTACCGAGGATGTTATGTGGACCTGTAAATTCAGAAACGGACTCGTGAAAAGATTTAAGTTCCCCATTCGAACCACTCCTGAAGGCGCTGCAAATGCGTATCCGAATCTGAAAGGCAAAGACCTTGATTCCGGACTTCTTTCAACACAAGAAGCGGATGGTTATAAGCTGGTCAAACCGCTTGCAACTGTTTAAGCTGGATGCAGTCTTTTACAACTAGATTCGAAAACTGATTGAATGATGAAATTACATCTCTATAGAAGGAGGATATAACATGGCATTACCAAATAGACCTTTGGGTGAAATCAAAGCCGTAAGAGATCCGCAGGTTGAAGAACGCGAAGTTGATATTCTGATCGTGGGTGGCGGTATGGCTGCTTGCGGTACTGCTTTTGAAGTCAAAAAATGGGCTTCCGACGATACCAAAATTTTGCTTTGTGACAAAGCTGCTATGGAAAGAAGTGGCGCTGTTGCACAGGGCTTGTCCGCTATCAATACCTATGTCGGCGAGAATTCTCCCGATGATTACGTACGCATGGTACGTAACGACCTGATGGGTATTGTTCGTGAAGACTTGATTTTCGACCTTGGCCGTCACGTTGATGACTCTGTTCATCTGTTCGAAGAATGGGGACTCCCAATATGGAAAAAAGGTGAAGATGGGAAGACCCTGGATGGTAAAAAAGGCCAGAAAATGGGAACCCTGAAATCCGGAGCCAAACCGGTTCGTACCGGCAAATGGCAGATCATGATCAATGGTGAGTCCTACAAAAGAATCGTAGCCGAAGCGGCCAAACTGGCTCTTGGTGAAAAAAACATTCTTGAGCGTTGCTTCATCGTTGAACTTCTGACCGATGCCAACAATCCGAAACAGATTGCCGGTGCTGTTGGTTTTTCCGTACGTGAAAACAAAGTATACATCATCAAATGCAAAACCATGATGATTGCATGTGGTGGTGCGGTAAATATTTATCAGCCCCGTTCCGTTGGTGAAGGAAAGGGTCGTGCATGGTATCCAGTATGGAATGCCGGTTCTACCTATACCATGGCTCTTCGTGCCGGCGCAGAACTCTCCATGATGGAAAACCGTTTCACCCCGGCTCGTTTTAAAGATGGATACGGCCCTGTTGGTGCATGGTTCCTTCTGTTCAAGGCCAAAACCCTGAATGGTCTGGGTGAAGCCTTTGCAGGCAGTGATGCTGCTAAGGCAGAGCTTCAAAAATATGCTCCGTACGGAACCGCCGCAATCACACCGACCTGTCTCCGTAACCACTTGATGCTGTTTGAAATGAAAGAAGGCCGTGGTCCGATCATCATGGACACCGTAACTGCTCTGGCAACACTTGGCAAAACCATGGACAAAAAAGAGCTGAAACATCTTGAGTCTGAAGCATGGGAAGACTTCCTTGATATGACCTGTGGTCAGGCTAACCTGTGGTGCGCACAGAACTGTGAGCCGGAAAAGAAAAACTCAGAAGTCATGCCGACCGAACCGTACCTGCTGGGATCTCACTCCGGCTGCTGCGGTATCTGGACATCCGGTCCGGACGAAGACTGGGTTCCGGCCAGCTACAAATGGGGCGATGCCGGTAAGGTATACAACCGTATGACCACCGTTATCGGGCTGTTCACTTCTGGTGATGGTGTTGCCTGCTCCGGCCATAAATTCTCTTCTGGTTCTCATGCAGAAGGTCGTATTGCTGCAAAAGAAATGGTTAAATTTGTACGCGACCATGCTGGCTTTAAACCAACCATTAAAGAGACCAAAGAAGAACTGGTCAACCTGGTTTACAAACCGGTTCGCACATATCTTGACAATTGCAACTACACAACTGCTCATGATATTAACCCGGCTTATATCAAACCTTCCGGAATGGCGCTGCGTCTGATGAAAGCCACCCATGAGTATGGTGCTGGTACCGCTACCTACTATCAGACTTCAAGCAAATCCCTTGAGATCGTTATCGAGCTTCTGGAAACCATGCGCGAAGACAGTGAAAAACTGGCTGCCGGTGACCTGCATGAACTGATGAGAGCATGGGAAATCTACCATCGTCTATACACCGTAGAGGCTCATCTCCGTCACATTCAGTTCAGGAAAGAAACCCGTTATCCGGGATTCTACTATCAAGCAGATTATCCTGGACAGGATGATACTAACTGGTTCTGCTTCACGAACTCCGCATACGACAAAGCTACCAACAAATGGAGTTTGAAGAAGGTTGATTACCATAAGATTATTCCCTGATACACAGAACCTGTTGGGAACATGAATCGTCAATAGCATCTACCTCCAGGCACCTTCGGGTTCCTGGAGGTTTTTATTAACTATCGAAAATTCTGGACAGACCCCAATGTTCGGCGATATCCAGGGCAATGTCAATTGTGGCGGAATGCCTAAGAGTTTTATCTTTAATTTTTGGATGTATAAAATTCTTACGGATTTTGACACATCTGCCGGAGGGATATCGCCTCAACGG